>JAZOAC010000172.1:0-29665 GCA_045595285.1 Kiritimatiellia bacterium
AGGCACGCTGTAAACGCCCCAGTGGATGAAAATGCCGAATTTCGCATCTTTCCACCATTGAGGACACGGGCGAGAATCAGGCTGCACCACCGCTTTCGTCGCATCGGCAGTAAGCGACAGCGATGCCATTGCAAGCGCACAAAACAGCAACTTTTTCATAGTGGTTATATCCTTTCCCTATTTTATAATAACAACGGTTCCTGTTGGAACATATTTGAGATACATCTTGTCGTCCTCAAGCGATACTTTAAAGTTCCTAGATAGGTCAGGATCCTTTACCGACAGATTTCCTGCAATAGTCTGTATCGATTCCGCAATCAGCCATTTGACGTTTTGCATAGATGCCGACGCACGAAGCACTTTGGGATTTGTCAGAACGAGTTCTGCATCCGCACCGAACGACATCGATAATCCTGTAGCCTTGCGACCAACCAAAACATCAGCGGCATCAACCGTCCATTTACCTTTAACCGTAAAATTACCGCCACCGTTCCGTATGACAGGAAATCCTTCAACATTTTCAACCGTCAGCGCATAGCCAGCCATATCAAGAACACCCGATTCACCAACAAATCGAAGCACTTTGAACTCCGGCAACCCTTGGACAACTGTCTCCGGATCCAACGGGTGCACCACTGTTTCTTCTGGCAATGCCCATGTGAACAGCGAGCCGTCGCCAGGATCTTCCATCTTTACATAATATTCCTTGTTGGTCGCATCCCGGCCTTGAGGATCCCACTGAAGTCCCATCGCATTCCAATTGAAATTTGTCGCAGACCACGTTATTCCGCCATCATGAGTTCTGGCGTAATTTGTCGTCAAAAAGCGATGTGCGCCAGGTGTCAATACAATTGTCTTCTTAATGGCAACGCCAGATATCGTAGACACATGGCTCTTTTCAATTATAAGTTCATCATCAAGCCACACATAAGCATTAGCACCAACATGACAAGTAATTGTCACCGTCTTATTTTCCGGTTCTCGATTCCATAGATAACCTGAATATGTGATATTCGAGTATCTCAAGTCTGGATTCGTATCATATCCTTCAGGGTTGCGGATATCCAACAGATTGTTCGATGTCATCGCCCGCAAGTTCGACTGAATGGCGTATGCAGTTGCAACCTTACCCGTTTTTACATTTTGGATTGCATCTGTCTGATTGCCGTAATAGTCCACACCCTCAACCAAACCGGCCTTAGGAGCAGAAGCGCGCATCGCATCCACCTTAATGCGAACAACTCCGTCTCCGATGATAAACATATCTGCACCAACTGCGGAATCATAAATAAGCGTACCGGGCCCACCCTTTTCAAACTTAGTCCATTTGCCTTGACCGCCTGACACTATACACTCCTTGGTGTTTGTCAATACGGCGTTTGGCAATACATAGTTTTCATCTGACAAGCGAACCGAACAGTCGGTCATTTTCAGCGACGATGTCAATGGCAATCCTCCATTGACTGGCACTGCCAAACATACATTCCGACACTCGATTTGCCCCGTAAAAGAGCTTTCAGCATTGGCAAACCACACTTGATTTGTATTTGGGTTATTTGCATTACTATCTATGAAGATATTTCCCTGTCCAGTCAATGGACCTAAAAAGCCCAGGCCACCTTTGTCACTCACCGCTGACTTCAGCCATTTTTCCACATGAAACTCGCCGTGAAAAGTACACTTGTTCGTAACAGGAACGTCAACAGTGGTATATGGATTTGGGCTAAGGTATTTTTCAGTATTCCAAACAACATCCCATTCCATCCGCCCATACCAGTCATTGCCCCTCATTCTGCAGTCTGGATTGACAATGATTGACCCTTTCTCTCCATTTACCGCCTTTATATTGTTTATGCCCTGCAATGATAAATACGCCTGATTGGTCAATACTATACGTCCTAAATCTGTAGTATTGATACGGCTCAATATGACATATCTATTCGCAGACAATCCACCATCAACGATGAAATCATGCCCATTGAACGTCAAATATCCCCCATCCGGATACGATGCATTGTTCAGCATCCACCAAGCTTCGCTAATTGAACTGGCATAAGTGTCGCCTTTCAAAACCAAATTACTTCCCCAAGTTGCACTATCGCAATTTACACTTCCACTTACCAACAACGCTCCTTTCCCATCTACTCCATAACCCGATACATGAATCTGCTTTCCTGCATATTTAGGTTTTTCGTCACACTTCGACTCAAGGGTCGCTCCATCAGAGACGTAAACCTTACCGACATCATTTGCCAAGGCTGTAGTTGACAGTTTTCCCAATCCCTTTGAATCAACAACTCTCCATGTACCTTCCTTGACATATATATCACCTTCATATGCTAGGATATCCGTATTGATAACTATGGCGCCACGACCATGCTTTTCAACACTAGTTACCGTATTGTTTAGAAGAGGTGAGAGTTCCGCACTCGCCACCTCATTCGTCACACCCGAAGGAACGGTAATCTTCAATACATTATCAACGATCTCATAGGATGTCCCATTAAAATTCACCGTCGGTTCTGCATACGATGCTATCGCACTTAAAAAAACCGCTGAATATAAGATTCTACTTTTCATAATTGCCGCTCCTTCTTGTTAAGGTTAAAGGTTACGATTTTTTTTTGTTATATCAATGAACTTTCCGTCTTTGAACTCAAAGAAATCAAGCCTGATCTGTGGTGGATTCTTCTTTGGATCCATGCGCCAGCCTTTCCAATTGCCGTTCATAGGGCGCACCACGAAGAATATCTTTCTGTCCGATTTAGTAATAGACTTTGGAACAAGGTCAAAACCTTCACCACAATACAATTTAACCTTTTCATTTTTCTTGAGATCGGCACTTACAACCGATGTCCCGCCGTAATTACCAAAGAAAAGGTCTTTTCCGTCCGTGGCCATCGTCTGAACACCAAAATATATCTCATAACCAAGATCAACATCCACATTGTCCTTCTCTTCAAGATTCAGCCCAAGACGCTTCACGCAACAAAGTGGATGCTTCTTGTGTCCCCATCTGTCAACGCCAATATATATGTTATCAGCAAGAACCGCTATTCCATCAAGCGGCTCCGTGAATCGCTTTTCGTCAACCATGTTGAGATTCTCATCCCACACGCGCACAAGCCCCTGCTTCTCACCCGGCTTTACATCGCGCAATACAAATGCTCCGTATATCTTACCATTTGCGTATGCGATATCGCCAAGATGATTCGGTGCCGTGACAGTTTTAATAACCTTCCCATCCCAGCCAATTTTGATTAACCCCAACTGGTGTGAGAGATATACGGCCTTATCAGAACAACAAGCTCCCTGGATGTGGGTCGCTCGCCCCTCAAGCAACATATCAAGTTCATGAGGAATAGTCATGACTGGTGTCATTTTCGTGTTGCCTGCAAAAAGAATTGGCGCAACAGCAGCTATTGTGATCAACAGTAATTTTTTCATTTTTGTTTTCCTTTCTTACTTCAAAAAGTCTTTCCCTTAATGAATGCCGGGCCGATTGTCACATCCGAAGGGAAGATTCCGGTTCTGAGATAATCGAGTACGGTTCCGGCGATGGTGCGACCGCAGGCGATCGGATCCACTTCTGTGCGTGTAAGCGGAACCGGTGAGACAAGCCCACTTCCGCAAGACAGAGTTGAAAATGTCGCGACACGCACATCTTCGGGAAAACGAACACCCGACCACAACATAGCGGTAAGCGCACCGGACGCGACATAATCGTCATCAAAGAACAAGGCTTTCGGCAATGGGCTTATTGACCTCTCCGCCAGCTTCGCATTCATGAATTCGAGTGCACACTGCGCGACGACCGACCCAGACGCACCGGGCGGTGTTTCAACCGGCCATGCATTCACCTTAACACCTTCAGCCTGAAGAGCCTTGACCACAGAATTGGTATTCCATGCCGACATGACTGTAATTTCATCCATGCCCGTCTCTCGGCAATGAGCCGCAAACTTCGCGTTCGCAGAATCGCAGCTCCATCGTATCACACCGACACAGCCGCGAGGCAATCGACCGACTCTATGCGCTGTTTGGCGAACAAACACCGCACCTTGCCTTGAAAGCCAATTCGAAATCTCTGCTTTGTCATGCAACTGCACTACAAGATTTGTCTGCTGCCGTAGCATCAACTCAAGGAGCGAAAAATCAAACTTGCCATTCGACTTGAGAGGGACCGTCACCGTTTGCGCAAGGTACCCCTTTGCGGTAAATTCGTCCCTGAGAATGGCCGACAATGCATTGTCCCAGATATGTACTGCAGTCGGCACGACGATAAGAATCTGCCCCTTCCACAATGGACGGTCAGGGGCACACACCACGCTGCCGATGGCCGGGCGCGGGCTTATCAAGCCCTCCTCGCGAATCATGGCGATCGCCTGTTCGGCAACGCTCTTGCCGATTTCGAGAATCTCCGCAAGATCGCGAACCGGCGGGAGGATTTCGCCAGGCTGATAGAACCCGGTCCTTATGGACATGCGCAGCCCTGCGGCGACCTGAGACACCAGATCACCGCGCCGCGAACGGTCAATCGAGAACTTCGGCTTCTTGAAATCCTTTTTCTTCATACGCGGCATATTATAAGACAAACAAGACAAGTAAGTCAATAGGGTATAGACGGACAAAATCATACGGACAAAATCGCACTCCCCATTTTTAGCAAACAGTACCAAAGGAGGCTTTATGACATAAAGACCATTCTACTGTCCGGAGCTTTCTAGTCATGGGATGGCAGCGTAATCAACGGCTAAAAATGCACATTGTCCGAAACGCTGATTCACAGGTATCATCATGTGATATAATCGTCGCCATGAAAAACGATTGCGTATTCTGTGCCATCGCCGCCGGCGAAATCCCGTCATTCAAGATCTATGAAGACGAGCTTGTGCTCGCCTATCTGGACATCAACCCCTTCACCGAGGGACATGCCCTTGTTATCCCCAAGGAACACAGCAGCGGCCTTCTGGACACTTCCGACGAGACGCTTTCCGCACTCATCGCCCGTGTGAAGAAAGTCGCCGACCACCTGAAAAAGACACTTCCCTGCGACGGATTCAATATCCTCCAGAACAACGGTGAAGCCGCGGGGCAGACCGTCATGCACATCCACTTCCACATCGTTCCGCGATACGGAAAGGAAGAGATCGAGTTCACCAGCCACAAGGGCGACATGGACGAACTGAAGGCTCTCGCGGAGAGAGTCAGGATGCAGGGCTAATCCCTCAGCCTTTCGCGCGGAAGCGATGGGTTCCGCCCAAGCGACCTTTCAGCTCGAATCCATCCGTGCCGAACACTCCGAGTTCGCGAAGGCCCGGGGTGTCGAGCGCCATCGCGCCGCACGGCAGCATCACCAATTCCCGGGAAGTGGTGGTGTGGCGTCCCTTGCCGCTCCACTCCTGTATCTCGCCCGTCGCCATCCATTCCTCGCCAGCAAGGGCATTGACCAGGGATGACTTCCCGACACCGGAAGACCCAACCACGGCAACCGTCCTGCGAGGCTGCACATATTCACGCACAGCATCCATTCCCATTCCGGCATGGGACGACATGCGGATCAGCGGCACATCAAACGCCGAAAGTTCGGCGGCCTGACTCTCTCCATCGGCGATGTCGCACTTCGTCAGCAGAACCACAACGCGCGAACGGCAGCCGGACCGATCCGCGAGCGCAAGCATGCGCTCAAGACGGGCTGGCGATGCGTTTCCGTTGACCTCCATTGCGAAGAAAAGCGTGTCAAAGTTCACGGCAAGCGTCTGCGCCCGCATACCGGAAGATGATGGATCCAAACGTTCAAGCTCGGAGAAGCGGGGCAAAAGCTCCGTAATGCGGCTTTCCCCCTGGGGATTGTACTTGAAGCGCACAAAGTCGCCCGTTACGGGTCTGGGCAGGTTGCGGAATGCAGAGGCTTTCGTGCGGGCAAGCGCCTCGCCCTCCGGCCGCTCGGCGCATATGAGATGGAAATAGTCTCCGTGGGCGCTCACGACGCGTGCGACACCCTCCGTTTCGGGGCCATCATATCCCCATTCCCTCAATCTGCCGTCTTTCATCAACCAACTACCGGTCAGACCTCGAACGGGTCGCAGAACTCACGCTTGAAATTGTACCCGCCGACGAAATCCTCCGGGGAGTCCTTCGCGGTCTTGCCGATGCGCTTCGAATCGTACAGGTTGAAAACAACCGCCCCGACGTCTTCACAGCATCGCAGCCCCCAATCGTTGAGAACCGTATAGGCGAGAGGGCCGTATGCATCGAGCGCAAGATCCCGGAACACCTCGAGAAGTTCCTGTCCCGTCACGTGTCCCTTGGCGCTGCTGCACGCCTCATGAATCACATCAAGGACAAAATCATATGCCCGCGAGTCGAAACGGTCATCCTTTTTCAGGATGTCGGAGAAGTCATCCTTCTCGTAGATGATTTCTGGAACATTCATTTCACGCCTTCACCATCATTGCCAATCTCCGGGAAGCGCAGACATGACAGCCTCCACCACCTGCTCCAAGTTCAATTCGGACGAGTCAATCTCAATGACTCCATCTGCCTTGCGAAGCGGCGCATGCTTACGCGAGGAATCGATCCTGTCACGGGCAAGAAGCGATGCCTTGACGGCTTCTGCCGACTGTTCAGCGATTCCCTTCTCGACCTCTTCCTTCTGGCGGCGCATTGCGCGCACATCCGCAGATGCGGTGAGATAGAAACGCGCAGGCGTATCGGGAAACACGGCAGTGGTGATGTCGCGCCCCTCGACAACGAGATCGCCAAACCCGACAAGGGAACGGAGAATCGCAGTGACGCGGTCACGGACGGCCTTAACCGTCGCGACAGGCGATGCGTGTGCGTTTATTTCCGGGGTGCGTATTCGGTTCCCCGGCTCCTCGCCCTTCACGAGATACTTTATGCGCCCGCTCTCAGGCACACACTCGATCTCCACTTTTCCGGCAAACTCAGCCACTGCATCCGGATTGGACGTGTCAATGCCGTTCTCAAGACACTGCCAAGTCATTATCCTGTACAGCGCACCGGAGTCAACATGGAGGAAGCCGAGCTTTTCGCCGACCAGACGCGACACGGAACTCTTGCCCGCGCCGCTGGGACCGTCCACCGCTATAACCTTAGTCATCTGCCGCCTTCTTTCGGTTTTGTGGCGCAAGTTGGGGACTTAGCGCCCCTCCTGCATCTCCTTTACGGATTCAAGTATGGCGTCGGCCATGTACTTGAGCTGTTCATCGGAAAGTCCGTATATCGGCAGATGGGTGAAGCGCCTGTCGAACACATCCTCGCACACGGGGCACGACGCCGCGGCTGCTTCTGGATCCTGACCCATTTCCCTGACGGCGGCGAAGCGGTAGAGAGGCCCGAAATGAGGAATGTTCGTGACGCCCTTCGCGTCCAGCTTCTGCTTGAGCTTCTGAACGTCTCCGCCCGCCTTTTCGGGATCGATCTGAAGTAGGTAGAGGTGAAACGTGGGATCGATGTCGGCATTGCCGAGATCCTGCGGAATGATGGCGGGATTCCCGCTCAGCCGCTCCGTCATGTATGTGGACTCGCGACGGCGTTCGGCAAGTATCCTGTCGTAGCGCTTCATCTGCTGGATGAGACCGAGAGCCTGAATTTCCGTGACGGACGTGTTGGCGCTCATGAAAGGACCATACTTGCCCTTGATGCAGGAGACGTCATAGAGCCAGTTCTTGATCCTGTTCGAGAAATCGACGCCGAGGAAGCGTGCGCGACGGGCTTCGGCACGGAACTCAGGGATGTTGGTGACAAGGATGCCGCCTTCGCCGAAGGAGGTGCAGTTCTTCACCTCATGGAAGCTGTATGCTCCGAAGTGGCCGATGGTTCCGAGTTTGCGTCCCTTATAGGAACCTCCGAAGCCGTGCGCGGCGTCCTCAAGCACGATGATGCCGTACCTGTCGGCAAGCTCCATGATCGGATCCATGTCGACGGGATAGCCGCCGATGTGCACCGGAACGATCATCTTCGTCTTCGGGGTGATCTTGCGCGCAACGTCCGCAGGATCCATGTTGAGGGTCTTGGGATCGACATCCGCGAACACAAGCCTTGCGCCTGCGCCGAGCGGATACGCCATCGTCGCGATGAACGTGATCGCAGGGACGATCACCTCGTCGCCGGGCTTGATGTCGGCATAGCGGTACGCGACCTCGAACGCGCTGGTGCAGTTCGTCACGAACAGCGAACTGCCCGACTCGACGCCAAGGTAGGAGTCGACCATCTGCTCCAACTCTTCGACCTTGCCGGCGAGGGAGAGCTTGCCGGGCGGGGTTGACACGGCCGAAAGCCTGTGCACTGCGGCATCCACCTCCGCGAGCGCGGCATTGTGTTCAGCGCTGTCGCCCTGCATCAGGAACTTCACGATCTCCATGAGATCCTGCGCGTTGTAGTCCTCGCCGACAGCTGCCCACGGCACCTTTGTTGCGCCCGTGTTGTACCTGAAGTCCGTCGTCTCTTTGCCCATTGCTCAATTCCTTTCGCTGCTGTGCCATACCGCATTCACCACCAGCATGGAGGTGTTCCACGGGAGCGAAAACTCTGTTATTTTTTCAGGATTCCGTCGGCAAAGTCCATCATCCACATCCAGTCGTACGCGGAGATGCCGTGGTTCTGGGTGCGGTGAACGTATCCGAGATCCTTGCCGATCGCGGAGGTCTCGAACGGAGCGGGCCACGCGACATCGGGCAGGCCGCTCTTGCCGAGAAACTTCCATACCGGGCTCGCCGCCTTTATTGAGAGGTATTCGCCTTCGGTGTCGAACCACTTTGAACCGAAACCCTGCACAAGAAGCGCACGCGGAGCGATGGTGGCGACGAAAAGGTGCTGGTCGAACGGCATCGTCTTCCAGGGCTCCTTGGAATATTTCGCGTACGCACGGCAGTACCAGTGCGTGAACGCACGGTTTTCGGTCGAAATGTTCTCGCCGTAGTCGCGCTTGGCGAGCGGCACGCCGCCGCCGCCGGTCTGGTTCGGCACGCACACGGTGAAGCGCTCGTCGCGGGCGGCCGCAATGAACGCGGCTTTGCCGAGACGCGAACATCCTGTCACTACGTTCCTGCGGGCATCGATTTCGGGGATGCGCTCAGCAAGGTCCAGACCACGGGAAAGAGCCCACGCCCAGGCGCCGAGGGAAGTGATGTTGTCCGTACGGGAATTGTCGCGCTTGCCCCACAGTTCAAACACTCCCGTGTAGGCGAAGGGATTCTGCTGGAAGCGCGGATCCGTCTCTGATGATCTGGGGTCGGGGGAGACTTCGCAGTAGCACGCGCTCATGACGGCATAGCCACGGGCGAGGATTGTGTCGACCGGGAATACGGTCGCGCTGTTCGGGTCCTGCTGAGCGCCACGCGTGCGTGCCGTGCTCTTGTTGCCGTCGGTCTTGGGTCCGGAACGGGTCCAGCCCTGCTGCACCGGAATGTCCCCATCGAACACAAGCTCATGGTTGCCGCGGTAGTTGAGGAAGGAGATCACCGGCACGGGATGCTTGGCGAACTTGGGTATCCACACTATCCAGTTGATGCACGGACCGCTCTTGTCCGCCCTGAACCACATCTTGTACTGGCGGCGGATCGCATAGCCGTCCACCGTCTCCTTTTCGTCCTGCAGCTCAGTAATGAGCACATCAGGCTTGGGCGGCTCTTCGCCGTACATCTCCTTCGCGAAGATGCCCAAAATCTCCTTGCGGCGTTCCGCCCAGTCGGCGGCATTCTTCACCTTGCGGCCATCGGCGAACGTCAAGGGATCCTCAAGCGTATAGGAGGCGATTTTCGACACATCATAGTTCGCTTCATCGACAAACACCTCGCGCCCATCCTGGACAACGACAGTCTCCGCGCACACAACTGGTGCACACACAGTCAACGCGCACGCAGTTAACAGATTTCTCATCATTTGACTAATCTCCTCTTCTTTGGTGAAATAAAAAACGCCGCGATTATACCATAATCCCATAAACAAGGAAAAATCTTGCCACCGCTATCAGAGCGGGGATGCATCCAAGTGTAATGTACATGAAGGGTCGCATGCGAAGCTCATCCCAACTCAACCCATTTCGCATCAGCCTTGTTCGACTCGAGCGCGGCATCGACAAACTGGATTGTGCGCCGCCCGTCGCGCGCCTGAGGAAAATCGCAGTCCTTTGCGCCGTTGATCGCCGCACAGAATTCGCGATAGTGGTTCGCGAACGCCTCAATGAAGCCCTCGTGGTGTCCGGCTGGGATGCGGGAACAGCGCTTCGATACAGGCGAAATCCCCTCAACATACGGAGCGTTGCGCTTATAGATGCGCTCCGTACCGGTCGCGGTCTTGACGTGAAGATAATTCCCCTTCTCCACCTTCCAGACAAGCGAAGCCTTGTCGCCATAGACGCGCAGACGTATGCCGTTCTCCTCGCCAGTCGCTATCTTGGACGTCGCCATCACGGCCTTAGCCCCTTTCGACAGCCGGATCAGGATCGACGCATCGTCATCCAGTCTGTTGCCTGGCGCAAAAGACGAAAGATCCGCCGCTATGCGCTTTATTTCAAGTCCCGTGACATATTCGATGAGATGCGCGCCGTGCACCCCGATGTCCGCCACCACGCAGCTGCGGCCGGACCGTTTCGGATCCATCTTCCATGCATTGCGTTTGTCGAGTGGCTTCGTAAAGTCGATCTTGCGGAAACTTCCCTGCTGGTATTCGATCACGACCTTGCATATCCTCCCCAATTCGCCCCTCTTCACCAGATCGCGCGCCAGCTTGACCATCGGATAGCCGGAATACGTGAAAGGCACGCCGAGAATTAGGCGTTTCCTGCGCGCGAGCCGCTCAAGTTCCAGCGCCTCTTCCGACGTGACGGAAAGCGGCTTCTCGCACATCACATTCATTCCGGACTCAAGTGCGGCCTTCGCGATCGGATAGTGGGAGTCGTTCGGTGTGCAGATCGACAGAAAATCGATGCGCCCCCTCTCGGCGGCGATCAGGCTCCGCCAGTCCCGATATGTGCGCGATGCATCAATGCCCAGCTCTTTCGCCGTGGCGAGATTGGACGCATTGTCCCTCGAAAAATTCCCCGCTACAATGTCCGCAAGGTCATCCATCCTTACTGCCATGCGGTGGACGGGGCCGATGAACGATCCCCTGCCGCCGCCTACCATTGCATACGATAGCTTTTTCATGTAACTTTGAAATCCTTGTTTTGACATCCGTGATATCCATCACTCCCGTCCGATCATGGACGGCGACGAGAAAGCAGCGGACAGAACCTGCATTGATATTGCGCCTGACAGTATATCAAAACGGACATTGCCTTTCATCCGCAAATTTTTCTGTGCCGCAGATGACTGGGTGTTTGTGGTATAATTCAAGGCATGGAAAAGACCACAAAATCAGCCCTGTTCTACTCCTTGCCGTTTGCGGTGTGGATGGGGCTGATGTTCATCCTTCCGTCAACGGCAGAATCATATGCAATACGTTCAGCCGCAACTTTTCTCACAGGGTTTGCGTGCTGGGCCTTGCACCGCAAAGGGAACGTCTCGCGTTCAACGGGATTCGATCCCGGCAAGGTACGTGTTTCCGCAGTGACAGGCCTAGCGGTTGGCCTGGTCGTCTTCACGCTCTGGATATGGCTTCCGGCCTGGCCCTATGATGAGCCCGTCGCGCCGGAATCGCTCCCCTACGCACCCGAAACATGCGGCTGGGCGTTGACGATCGCCAAGCTGATCGGCAGCGCGTTCATAATAGCGCCCGCGGAGGAGCTTTTCTTCCGCTCCTTCCTTTACCGGCGGCTTATTGCGCGCGATTTCACATCCGTCCCGCTTTCGCGGTTCGATCTTTCCGCTTTCATGTGGGTGGTGCTCCTCTTCACTCTTGAGCACGACCGTCCGATCTCCGCCGCAATCACAGGAGTGGCGTACGGACTGCTTTCGATAAGATTTGGCATCTCTTCGGCGATCGTTGCGCATGTCACGACGAATCTGGTCCTCGCCCTTCATGTGATTATCAACAATGCCTGGCAATTCTGGTGAATGAACGTCTAGACATCAAGCTAACCGCGCTATATCCGGACTTTTCCAGGTCGAGGATAAAAGGGCTCATTGAAGCAGGATTCGTGAAGGTAAACGGCGAAGCAACGATGAAAGCCGGCTCGAAGGTGTACGAAGGCGACGAGATAGAAGTGACGATTCCGCCACCCGTGCCGGCCGAGCCTGAGCCTGAGGACATTCCGCTGGACATCATCTTCGAGGACAATGACATTCTTGTGCTCAACAAACCTGCTGGACTTGTCGTGCATCCCGCACCAGGACACCACACAGGAACGCTCGTGAACGCAATCCTGTTCCACTGCCCTGACCTAAAGGGAATAGGCGGCGTTGCCAGACCTGGAATCGTGCATAGACTCGATCAGGACACTTCCGGCGTCATGATCGTCGCAAAGTCGCAGCACGCGATGGATTCGCTGACCAAGGCGTTCTCCACCCACGCCAACATCCGGAAACGATACCTTGCCATGGTCCATGGCGTCCCCGTCCCTGCTGAAGGACGCATCGAAAATCTGATTGGGCGATCCCCCTGGGACCGCAAGAAAATGGCGATTGTCGAGAAGAACGGAAAGAATGCCGTCACGCTCTACCGCACGATGGCGACGTTTCCCAAACCACTTCAGGAAGGATACCGCGAGTCTGGCGCAAAGATATCCGCTGTCGAGTGCGACATCCTCACCGGACGCACCCACCAGATAAGGGTTCATATGGCGTCTATTGGCTGCCCTATCCTCGGAGACACCGTGTACGGACGCCATGCGGCCGACCGTACGATGAATCCACCTCCGCCACGCCAGCTTCTCCATGCCTGGAAACTAGACATCCGCCATCCCGCAACCGGAGAAACCATGTGCTTTGAGGCTCCGCCGCCATTCGAGACTTACATCTGAGCAAAGTGCTGACGCATGCATTTTCACTTGTTTGAACCGGGAAGAAAAGGTATAATCACGGGCATATTTTTAGCACACATGGAGCACGAACATGGCTGAGGAACTTCAGAGTCTGATAGAGAAAATCAACCGCGACGGAGTCGAAAAGGCTACCGCCGAGGCGGAGAGGATTATTTCAGCGGCGAGGGAACAGGCCGCAGCCATCGTAAAATCCGCCAAAGAAGAGGCCGCCAGATACGCTGTCGCAGCGGAGGCCGATGCAAAAGCATCTTCAGAACGCGCACAGGAGACGTTACGTCAAGCCGCACGGGATGCGGTGATCTCAGTTGAAGGTTCAGTGACTCGTCTTCTCGAAAAGGTGCTGGCCACCAATGTTGACGCCGCACTTTCCGATCCGACCGCTGCGGCGGAGATTGCTGGCGAGGCCGTACGCGACATCGTGACGTCCGGAGAGATATCCGCGTCACCGAAGGTCGCCGAGGCGATAAGGGCGCAACTGGCTGCAAAGGCGAATCTCATGGTCGTCATGGACGAAACCCACGGTTCCGGCTTCAACGTGAAGATTGATGGCGGCCGTGTTGAACACGACTTCACTGGTGCCACGGTGGCGGCGGTGCTCGCAAAAAGGCTGCGCCCCGACCTTGCTGCACTCATGAAGGATATACAGTCCGCAAACTGACAGGTGCCATGCCGATTGACTACATAGTCGCGTCCCTCCAGCCGCTCATGTTCGATGGGCCGGCCCCGTATGAATGGGACCGTTTTCTCGCCATGATGCCGGATGGATTCGAGATGCCTGACGCCGTCGCCGGGACCGGTTCTCCTCGCTGGCGCGAACTTGAGACGCAGCTGCGTAACGCAATGGCTGCGGCCAGGGGTGGAGACAAGTACCGCCGCACGGCTTCGGGATGCGAACTCTACTGGCAGAACCGCATTGCGGCGGCATTTCAGGAGAGGAATCCGCTCAAGCGAGAATCCCTGATCGACCGCGTATGGTGGGATGCTGCCGGCGAACTCACCCCTGTATCATCGCCTCTCTCAAAGGGTGCGCTTGAGACCTACGCCATCCGCTTGAAGATCGTCCTGAAACGGAACAGCATCATCCGAGAGACTGGCGATGCAATATTCGGTCGTCTAACCGACGCAACGGAAGTATAGCCACAGCCCACCAACCTTTCTCCACCAACTACCAACTATCAACTACCATGGCTACAGCAACAGGAAAAATCGTCGCAGTAAACGGGAACATGATCACGGTGGCGTTCACCGGGTCCGTTGCACAGAACGAAGTCGGCTACGCCGTGCTTGGCGAAAAGAAACTGATGGCGGAAATCGTCCGCGTACGCGGCAGCAGGTGCGACATGCAGGTATTCGACTCCACTACGGATCTCATGGTCGATGGAACAGTGGAGTTCTCCGGCGAACTTCTTGCGGCGGAACTTGGGCCCGGAATGCTCACGCAAGTCTATGACGGACTTCAGAATCCCTTGAACGATCTTGCTGAGGAAGCCGAAAAAATTTCAAAGGAAGCCGGATTCTTCCTCCAGCGCGGAATGAGTCTCCCCGGTCTGCCGCGCGACATGAAATGGGATTGGCATCCGACGGCCGAAATCGGCAGACGCGTCACCGCGGGCGAAGAGCTCGGCTGGGTCACGGAAGGCATATTCGACGGCAAGACGATGCCGGGACACAAGATCATGGTGCCGTTCGCTTTCCACGGGGTCTATACCGTGAAATCCCTTGTTCCGGCCGGCGACTATACGGTGACGGAGGATATCGCCGTGCTCACCGATGCGGATGGCAAGGATGTCTCTGTGCAGATGATGCAACGTTGGCCGGTGAAGGTGCCTATCAAGTGCTTTGCGGAGCGCCTCGCCCCTACCGAAACGCTCGAAACGAGTGTCCGCACGATTGATACGTTCTTCCCCGTAGCAGTCGGTGGCACTTACTGCATTCCGGGGCCCTTCGGTGCTGGCAAAACGGTTCTCCAGCAGACCACCGCGCGCTACGCGAAGGTTGACGTGGTGATCTCCGCCGCATGCGGAGAACGTGCGGGCGAAGTTGTGGAGACGCTTAAGGAATTCCCTGAGATCATCGACCCGAAAACCGGCCAGTCGTTGATGAAGCGCACAATCATCATCTGCAACACCTCGTCCATGCCTGTGGCATCCCGTGAAGCTTCCGTGTACACTGGAGTCACGCTTGCCGAATACTTCCGTCAGATGGGGCTTAACGTACTTGTACTTGCGGATTCCACATCGCGTTGGGCACAGGCGATGCGTGAACTTTCAGGCCGGCTTGAAGAGATTCCCGGCGAAGAGGCATTCCCTGCCTATCTAGAATCCAGAATCGCCGCCTTCTACGAGCGCGCAGGCCGTGTCAGGCTCAAGGATGGCTCTACCGGCTCCGTCACCATCGGCGGCACGGTCTCCCCGGCGGGCGGCAACTTTGACGAACCAGTCACGCAGGCCACACTCAAGGTGGTAGGCGGGTTCCATGGTCTCTCCCGAGCCCGTTCCGATGCCCGTCGCTACCCGGCTATCGATCCGCTCGATTCTTGGAGTCACTATAGCTCTGTCATTGAGCAGGATCGTGTCGAAAAGGCCCGTACCCTTCTCCGCAAGGGCAATGAGATCGGCCAGATGATGAAGGTTGTCGGCGAGGAAGGGACTTCGCTGGCGGACTTCACCACCTACCTAAAGGCCGAATTCCTGGATGCCGTATATCTCCAGCAGAATGCATTCTCCGATTCCGATGCGACTACGCCGGTGGAACGACAGAAGATAATGTTCGACGTTGTAGAAAAAGCGCTCTTCACAGACTACGGGTTTGAAGAAAAGGATGCCACGCGCGCATTCTTCATGAATCTCCAACAGACGTTCATTGACTGGAACGACAAGGCTATGGATACACCCGAATTCACCTCGCTGCGTGAAACACTGATAGGCAATATCGATTCGGCGGCAAAAGCAGACTGACTGACGCATCTGACCGACTGGTGCGACTGACTGGGATCGAACCAGCAACCTTCGGCTTCGGAGGCCAACGCTCTATCCAATTGAGCTACAGTCGCAGAAATAAGCCTTGTTTTACAGATGAGATTTCGGCATATTGCCAATTCGCATGCGAATATCCAGTCTTGCCTATATCATCTCCATGGCTGCGTAATATACTATATCACCCTTCTATAGTCAAGCCCCGAGCCAAGGTATGTCGTGGATTTCAGATGGGAATGGTTCACCGAGTTATCTGCAGAGTATCTTTTCTATTTGACAAACTGGGAATCAGGTTCAGGATTCGCCTAGCCTCTTTTATTCCTTCTTCTGGCTGTTTCACTGTTCCAGAATCCGCACGAATCCGTCATGCCGCACTTGCCGGAGCTGAACGCTGACCGTGTGTCGCATAAGTCTTGACCGATCCAATGATATGCGGCTTGATCTTCACCGCTATCTGCCCGAAGCAAAGCGCGTGTCTGCCAGCCATCCCGCTCACAAACTCTCTGCCGCCGATTATCACCCCGTTCGAGAGCCTTCCGTCCCTCACAGCAAACTCACCTCCACCCCAAAACTCCCCAAGAAGGGACAGACCCTTCAAGACACGCTTGTCGCCCTTGGCTGCCGCGCCGGGGGCGCTCCATTCATAGGCTGCCACACGGGTGACAAGCCCAGCCCTTATGGGGTTGCCGTGGATATAGGCTACCAGATTGCGCAGATAACGGCCGTTCTCCACAAGCACACTCTTGAACCGTCCGCTCCACAATGTACCTTCATGGCCGTAGTTTAAGTTGTACCACTGAGACACCCTCTGCTTGAAAGTCTTCATAAATTCACTCAAATCACCCATTCTTGCCCTGAACCTTGCGATTTCGGCTTCAGCGGAAGACTCGTCGCCTCCCTTCCTAAACCCCGCAAGCCGTTTTTCGATCAACACCCTTCGATCTTCCCCATATAGGACACCCACCCTTCTCAAAACCTCTGCTTCTGAAAGCGCCCCGTCTTTCTTCGGTACCCTGACGCACAGGTGGAAGTGGTTGTCCATGACCACATACGTAACCACGTCCACGCCACTGAATTCAGCCGCCCGGTGAAGCATGTTCACAAACGTGCTCTTACGTTCTGCATCCTTCAGCAGAAAAGCCTTGTTGGCAATTCGGCTGACCACATGGTAGAAGGCCTCGCCTTCCGCCTTTATTCTTTTTATCCTCGCCATATCTGGATTTCCTTTCTATTGGAAGTACATTCATCCCAACAACAGGAAAGATAGCAAATTTACGAAAAAGAAATGTCATGGAAATGTAAAAGAAATGTAAAAGTTATGTCAAAAAATTTTGACATAACTTTTACATTTCTGACAAGGATAACTTTTAAAGCGTCTCACATAATAAGGGTCTGTCCCCACGAATGCGCCATCTTATTCTACCGATGTGCCGTCCACACGTTCAAGGGTAAGCGCACCCATGGACAGATACCCGACCTGTAGCAAAGTGATAACATGCCGCCCGGCCGAAAGCTCCAGCTCCCCGACAAGCCGCGACTTTCTCCGGGACCAATCCCACTTGCCCGGCCACGGACAATCAAACTCACCGCGCTTGACACCGTCCACCACCAGCAGAACCTTGTTCGGAAAATAGTTGCCCGTTCCAAAATCAAGCGTCGCATTGAATCTGCCTCCCTCTTCCACGTTTACCGTATAGTTCATCCATTCACCTGTCCTCAACTGACGCACGGACTTCGGACGGCAATCAAATGCGCTGTCCGTACGCAGAAGCGGATATCTTCCGGCTCCTTTCGTGCGTGGGGTGACACCGTGAGAATAATGAGCGACACCTCGCCCACCTTCGTCAAACTTCCAGGGCGCTATCGTTCCCGGTACTGCATGATCCTTGCCTTTCCACGGAGCGGAAGTCCCTTGGAATGCGGGAATCCTCCAACGAAGATCGTCAGTCGAGGAGACACGCCCTTCAGCATCCACTACATAGAGGCGAAATGCGTGGGCAAGCGCATCCCAAGGCGGCATTTTGCCGGAGCGCCCGGCCGACATGTAACGGGTTGTCCGGTAGTATTCTTCTGAAAACGGAAGCTCCAGCTTCCATGGTGGCCGCGTGCAGACCGCTACCGGATGACCGCAGTCGAACAGAAGAACATCCCTGATCGGCGCCTTGGTCGCCGCCGCCTCCGTCACTTCCGCCTCGAACACGATCTTCTCGCCCACCGGGACAACGACGCGCTCATCGTCTGCAGACATCTTCCAAGCCACTTTCGGCAATGATGGATCATCCTTCGGATATTCCCAATAGCGCACATGGTCGATCTTGAAGTATTCGGGGAACTTGAATCCCGTGGTATCACGGCGGCCCCACCCCTCATGATACATCCGCTAAAGATGATATGCAACGGACAATTCAGGGCGGCATGGTTCTTTGCGTCGAATGTCACAGTCGAGTACGGACTGTGATTTGCGGCGCTCTTCATCAGTCTCCCGTTCACGTAGTAGGATATCTCAAACGGAGTCCATTTGCATCCTATCACATACCAGTCGTCAAGCGTGCCGGGCAGACGCGACCTGTACTGCCAGCTCTGAAGCGCCTTTCCGACGGAAACATGAAGGTTGTGGTCAAGTATCGGATGATTCGGACCTGCAGGCGTAGCAGCGCGTGTGTAGTAATCCTCGAAGATGTCGATTTCCGATCCGTCCACCCCCGGATTCGTATTGGATGTCCCGTAAAGCCAAAACGCCGCCCACCAGCCGTTGTTCTTCGTGAACTTGACTTTCGCCTCTGCATATCCGTATGTAAACACAGGCCGGGAAATGATGCCGGTGGACACAAGGTTCGTCGTGCCGGGCTTGAAATCGCACTTGATGGCAAGATGTCCTTCTCCATCAAGCGAAACATGCTGCTTGTTCCTGCTCCACGGATTCTGGTACCACTTGGACCAGTCAATATCCGTCCCGTTGAAATCGTCCTCAAACACCTTCTTCCAGCCGGCCTTGACCGGATCAAACGTCTCATCCGGCTTGACCTGAGGCGTCAGAACCGCAGATTTGCCGGTCGAAACCGCTTCTCCGGCAGTCAAATTATCCAGAACCAGCACGGCGATATCCTTCGGCTTCTCGGACGCAAGGCGCACCCGGACATCAAATCCGTCGGCGAACTCCTCTCGAAAGAACGCGGAATCACCAAACACCTTGCGTACACAGCCATCGGCAAGGCTTGTCGCCAGAACCGCAAATCCTCCGTCCTTGCGCGAATAGAGCATTACATCCGCCGGAAGGGATGAGAACGGCAATTCAAAATCCCCGGGCTTGCGCTTTGCATCGGAAATCCGGCAGATCAGCGCCGTATCCGACTTCCGATCAAACCGTACCGAAAACGAACTTGTCGCCGATGTGCACAATATCTCAGCGGTGCCGCCTTCCAGGGAATAGAGGCGGAATCCGTAGGCAAAAAAGCCGCGCTCGCTGCCGGGAGCGCGGAATCTGCGCTTCTTGTCAAATCCGCGTTCTCGCAGTTGCGAGACGACACAGTCCACAATCCGACCTCCCCCAGCCATTACGGCACATCGCCATTCCCATGCTTGATATTCCATGTATCCCTTCCGCATGATAAATCTTCTGATTTCCAAGCATCTTGTGTATTGTTTGAGATGATAGCACCGCGGTTTGCGTCTAAGTCAATGGTGAGGGATTGCGTTTTCACCTCTCATTTGATACAATATAGGAACTTTTTTCTTAACAAGAACAAACTCTTACCACAAAAGGAGCGGACAAATGTCAGGTCATAGCCATTGGGCGACAATTAAGCGTGCAAAGGGCGCAGCGGATGCCAAGAAGGGAAAAATCTTCTCCAAGCTCGGCAAGGAAATCACGATCGTCGTGAAAGCAAAGGGTGGCGATCCCGACAACAACCCCACTCTCCGTACGCTCATCGCCAAGGCCAAAGCAGCGCAAATGCCTAACGACAATATTGAACGCGCGATCAAGAAAGGCACTGGCGAACTTGAGTCCGAGGCTCTTGTTGAGGGTCAGTACGAAGGCATCAAGGGAGGTGTCGCCCTTGTCGTCAATGTTCTTACCGACAACCACCGCCGTGCCGCCGCTGAAGTCGGCAATGTATTCAAGAAGAATGGCATCGAATTCGCCAAGCAGGGCAGCGCTACGCGTCTCTTCGACCGTCTCGGCCAGATCATGATCCCCGCCGCCGACGGCGTCACAGAGGATTCCGTCATGGAAGTCGCTCTTGAAGCCGGCGCAGAGGATGTCCTCTCCGAGGAAGGCGGTTTCACGGTCAAGTGCCAGCCGTCTGACTTCACGACCGTTCTTGAGGCCGTCAAGGCTGCAGGTATCGGCGTTGATGAGGAGAACTCCGCAATCGGCCTGGTTCCGAACATGATGAACCCAGTCTCCGATGTTGCAGCTGCCAAGGCAATCAATAAGTTTGTCGAGATGCTCGAGAACCTCGAAGACGTTCAGGACGTCTACACGAACATGGAAACGACCGACGAAGTCGATGCCGCGCTCGAAGCCGAGGGCTAAGCCCGAAATCCCTCACTGATTCGGAAAGCACTGCGTGGATATTCCTGCAGTGCTTTTTTCTTTAGACGATGTCATATCGGCTCTTTTGTGTTTATCAGCGAGTTCGTATGCACATGCGTGATTGCAAGGCCGAGTGCGTCCGCCGCATCGTTCTGAGGCAGTTCAGGCAGAGAAAGAAGCATCTTAACCATCCTCTGTATCTGGGCCTTCTCAGCCATCCCGTTCCCGCACACAGCCATCTTCATCCTGCGCGGCTCGTACTCGTACACTGGGATTCCGGCGTCCGCCGCCGCCACGAGCACCGCGCCGCGCGCCTCGCCCAGCACAAGCATCGTCCCGGCGTTCTTGCCGTAGATCACCGACTCAATGGCGAGGACATCAGGGCGGTGCTGCTCTATGAGCGACCTGACCGTCGCATGTATATTGCGCAGGCATCCGGAAAGAGAGACCTTCGGCGCATTCTTGATTGCGCCCATTGCCACCGCCCTGAGTAAAGAGCCTTCAGACGAAAGCACTCCGTATCCGGTGCTTCTGAGTGAAGTGTCTATTCCCAGGACGACCATGCAATTCATCAGGCCTTGACGGCGTTTTTCTGAAGCGCGAATATCTTTTTGAGTCCCTTGCGGGCGAGCGCAATGAGCGCATCTAGCGCATCCGCTCCGAACGGCTCGTGTTCGGCCGTCCCCTGCAGTTCGACAAAGCGTCCGTCATCCGTCATGACAACGTTGAAATCGACGTCCGCAGTGGAGTCATGAACATAGTCCAGATCCAGAGTGGGCTTGCCGCCGCACACTCCCACGGAGACTGCGGCGATGCGGTGGATGATCGGATCGTCGGATATCACCTTGTCCCTCATCAGCCTGCGAACCGCAATCTCGAGCGCGACCATGCCGCCGGTGATCGATGCGCAGCGCGTGCCGCCATCAGCCTGGAGAACGTCGCAATCGACCGTTATCATGCGCTCGCCGAGCTTGTCCATGTCGACCGCGGCCCGCAGACTGCGTCCGATGAGACGCTGTATCTCAGTCGAACGGGCGTCCTGCCTGAGCTTCTTGATGTCACGGTCCTTGCGGTCGCGGGTGCTGCCGGGGAGCATGGAATACTCTGCCGTCACCCACCCCTTGCCGCTCCCCTTCAGGAACGGCGGCACCTTATCCGAAACGCTCGCGGTGCACAGCACCCACGTATCGCCCCATTTCACAAGCACGCTTCCGGCGGCATATTTCGTGAAATCCCGTACAAACTCTATCTTTCTCAACTCGGTGCTCTTTTTCATTTCAATCAATCCTGTTGTCGGCCTGTGGTGGTCTGGCCTCCTGTCCCATCACTCCTCATATCGCCATGAAAGGGACGGGAAGCCGCTGAATCAGCGCCACTGCATGCGCTGGCGCTGCATCTTGACCTTAGGCTCCTCAAGCCCCAGCGCCCACCATGTATCGCCAATGTTTGTATTGGAGAAATGGGCGACACGGTTGTTGGCCAAAGCTTCGCGGTTTGCCTTTAGCGTCTCGTTGTCGCTGTTCTTGAGGGCATCGTTCAAAGCCTTGAACGCCTCGTCGATCTCTCCCCGCTGAACGAGAATCCACGTCCAAGCGGCGGCGATGAGCACGTTCTGGTTGTAGCGCAGACGCTTCCTGCCCTTGTCGTAGACCTTCCTGATCTCGTCGGTTGGCTTTCCGAGTGTATGATAACGGGCCATCTTCATGGCATACATCGTGGGATCGACGAAAAGAGCCCTGTCCATCAACTGGTCGCACTTGCGGTACTCCTTGATCATCCAGTACAGCTGAAACTGCGCAGTGGCGATCTGGCGTTTCATCATCGGCACCCAGTTGTCAAACCTGTGAAGTGGTTCGGTAAGTGTGAGCGCCTCAAGAACAAACCTGCGCTGATCGCGCGCAATCTCGTTCTGGGCCTCCTGAATGGATCCCGGCGGACGCGTCTGCCAACGCTGCGTCTTGGCCTGAACCGCCTTCTGTCCCTCCAGAAGAACGGTCTCGACGGACTTCATGGCAGCCTTCACCTTCTTCTGGAGGATAAAGCCTATGGACATCTGAACCACGCCGAACCCGAGCACTCCGAAGAAGATGCTCCAGCCATAGCCAAACGCATCGGTGAAATACAGCGCGAACCCCGTGCCCAGTCCGCAGGATACCGCGATAATCAAAGAGAACATGGATCAACCTCCAAAAGAGCGTCGCCCTCGATCAAAACTCCGCGTTCCGCAAGCTGGCGACGCCATTTCGCCTGCATGTCGGCCTTGCATGTGGCAGGAGAATCGGAACCTTCAGCATTTTTGACGGGCGAGAACTCATCCTTCTGGTCAAAGGCGAGAAACGCCGCCTTCTTGGCATCGGGAAGGATGTCAAAGATGAACTTCTCGAACTTGTAGCCGTTGGGCTCCGTGGCCTTTACGACATCGCCCTTCTCGTTCACCATCGCAATCTTCTTGTGCGCAAGGTGCAACGGCATCGGCTTCATCGCCTCGCGCTCAAGAAACGCCCTGTCGAACACATGGATCGCAGGCGAGCCGTACAGAAAATACAGATTTCCGTCCTTGCCCTTGCGCCTGCACTGTTCATCGGTCATCTCTGTGTACTCGACCATCCTGAACACCCTGCCGAACTTCATCGGCATGCCGACCTTCTCAAATGGATCGCGTTTCGCGCAGAGCTTGAGCGTATATTCGCTCTTCTCCAGGACATGGTATCCGATGAATGCCTCGTCGGCGATCTCAACGAGTGGATTGTCCACCTGGAAGAAGAAGACCGACTTGATTCCGCGCTTCTTCATGTCCGCAAGCGCACCGGAACTCTTGAGCGCGGCAAGGAGACCGCCGTGTCCGTCAGGCGACATGAACACATGCCCCGGCTCATCAAGGATGATCTTGCCGTCAGACGTCATTCCCGGCCACATTCCCTGCTTGAAGAAGAAGATGTCTTCACGGTCGAGACCGAACCAGTCGTTTTCCCTGAAGCACGCCACCGTGGCGTCGTAGTTCGCCTCGGACGTCATGATGTAGAACGGAACGGACTTGCCGTATTCCAGGGTCTTGGCCAGCACCTTGCGCGCATGGAAATGGAACAGCGGACTGTTCGTGACGGGACCGATCGGATAGGCGCCCTTCGGTCCATCGAAACCAAGGCGCGAGCCTTGTCCGCCAGCGACAAGCAGAACCGCCACACGGCCGGCCTCCAGCTCCTTGATGCCGGCCGCTAGCGCCGACACATACGCCTTGCCCTTAAGGTCAGCGACCTTTGGCGCGGTCGGCGCAACGGCGCGCTTTGAGCCCTTCCTGGCTGTATCAGCGGCGGCGAAAGCAGGAAGCATGGCCCTGCATCTCGCCAATTCCGTGAAATCAATCGTGGCAACCTGCGCCAGCAGAGCCTTGCGCGCCTTGGCGCCCAACTTGCCCCAGAAGTTCAGGACATGTCCCTGTCCATTCTCTTCCAGTCTTTTTTTAGCTTCAGAATAATTCATTTTGATCAACTTTCATTGTCTGCAATCACATCCAGCAGAGATCAGCTCCAAAACCACCGATCCCGCCAACATATGATACGGGTGGAGATTATATCAAACATGAAACGCTCAAACAACTGCCTGTCAGAACCCGGGAAGGTCAAGCTGACCTGCCACTGTGATCTTCTGGCCATTGTCCAAGGACGGATCGGAGGTGTCGTACACAACAAACTTGAACCCCTGAAAACGCTTTACGAGCTCCTCGCGTATGTAATTGGATACGGCCCGCACATTGCCCGGATCATCGTCGGAGAAGCCTACGGCCACGGACCTGCCGAGCCCTCCGGTGCGCTTGAGGACATGAAACACGTGCTCCACGAAATCCTTGATCGCGAACTCCTTCGCCAGTTCCGGACGCTCCGCCCCGGATGCCACCTCGTAGCGTTCGCCGAAGACCTCGTCGGACTTCAGCTGCTCGAAGAAGCCAGGATTGGTCACGGCATGGTAGCGGCACATCGAAAGATAGTAGTCCAGCTCCTCCTCGTCGGTGCCGAACTCGGTCATTCTGTCCAGCCACCAGCGGTATCCGCGGAGCGAACGCATCATCGCCGTACGCTCATCTGGAGTCAGAACCTCATCGATGAATATCTTCACTGCCTCGCGAAGCGTTTCCGGCTCGTGTCCGCGCGCCGTCACTATCGCGAAGATGCGCCCCTCACGGAGCGTCTTGCGCAGCGTCTCGAAACTGGGCCCCGGCTTCTCTCCGGCCTTTATGCGGTCAAGTGCGGCCCGCGTGTCCCGGAGAAACGAAATGTCTCCGGACGATTCGTCCACGACATCCTGAAACTCGCGGAACGCCTCCGCCCGGCCGCCCGGCGGCATCCTGTAGCCGGGGTCCGTGCGCACAATGGAGAATACGCTCGTGGAGACCTCTACCGGACGCCATATTCCGTCGTCATCCCGCTTCTCGAGATGTATCTTCGTCGGCATGTGGAGAATGTTGTCATCCCAGTCGAAGATGTAGAATTTGAAGTCACGAGTGGTGACATCATAGTTCACGTCGGAACGGTATGGCTCCTGGGTCTCTATCATCGATCCCCCGCATGCACAACAACGGTCTCCACCATCACACCGCGGTCATCCACGACCAATCGCCCCGACGAGTCCGTCAGCCAGTTTGCCGATCCGTCAGGGCGTATCACTCCCGTAACGCCGGAGTTGCCCACCCGCACGACGGGGAGTCCCGTCTCAATCGCCCGAAGCACCGCTTGTGCGGCATGCGCCTCAGCCTCCGAACTGTTCGAGAACCAGCTGTCGTTCGTGACAAGCACAATCAGGTCCGCACCCATGCGCTCTGCCTGCGAAGCCAATCGCGGATCCGTGTCTTCGTAGCAGATGAGCGGAGCCACCTTCACCTCGTGGCCGCCAGACGTCGTGAGGGTGAACAATTTCGGTTCGCCGGGATGGAGCGAAACCCCTATCGGGGAAAGCTTCTGGAGCGCGGGAATCGTCTTGTCAAAGGGTATGTATTCGCCGAAAGGAACCAGATGCTGCTTGTGATATGCGTCGACGATCAGAGCGCCCTTCTCCCCGTCCTTGGCGTAAAGGGCCGCGGCATTGTACGTGCGGTTCGAAACGATGTCGTCACCGCCGGCTATCAGATACCTCGCCCCCGAACGGTCGAGAAACGCCCGGACCACATCCTGGGCCCTGAACGAACGCACCGAACCGAACTCCGCCATGGCAGACTCCGCCAGCACGACAAGGTCCGGCTTGACGGCCGCTACGGAATCGAGCAGACGGCCAAAGGCCTCATAGGCATCCTCCCTGGGACCGGGCTTGAAGCAGCAGGCCGCATTGCGCTGCACCAACGCAACTCGAAGATGCACCGGACTGGCCGCGCGGACGGACGCCTCGTCGCGCACCATCCTGTTCCCGACGCTGAGACATCCCAATATGAAAAGAAGAGGGAGTCCCGTCTCCCCTATCTGAACCAGACGACGAATCCCCCTGGAACCTGACGCGGTCTGCGAGGTCCATCCCATCACCGGGGCAAAGACGCGCACAAGCAGAGTGGCGAAGACACCGTTCAGAAGCACCACAAGCGCAGAAACCAGATACACGCCGCCGAACCGCGCCGGCGAGGCGAACGACGGCATTCCGGCAAATGCCGTGCCCAAATAGTTCCATGCGAACCCGCTGAGGAGCGTCGCGCGCAGATATTCCAGCGCGGCCCATATTACAGCCTCCGCGAAAATGCATCCTACGGACGGAAGCCGGCGCACTTCACCGCGTTTGCGCCAGAGAAACGACGACAGCCAGCCATACGCCGCAAAATACAGCGCACAGTAGGCCGCAAGGGCGAACCAGCCGAGAACGACAAGCGGCCAGGGACCGTTGTTCTTTATGATCGCCGGCATCCAGGACAGGGAAAGCATCCAGTAGCAGAGTCCGGACAGGAAGAATGCCGCAGCCGAGACGCGTGGCGAACATGTGCGCGACACCACAATCAGCGGCACCAGCGCGACAAGTATGCTGAACGTCTCGGAATGCGGCGGATACGCCGCCCACAGGAGAAGCGCCGAAACAACGGACGCGACTCCGCAAAGCATGTTCCTTTTGCCGACGCCCGCAGTCACGACTGCGAGACCTTGAGCAGGAAGTGGTTCTTCTTGCCGCTTCTGAGCACGGCGACGCGTCCGCCAGCAAGGTCATCCTCGGCCAGGGCACGCTTGTCATCGACCTTGCTGCCGTTGAGCGAAAGGCCGCCCTGCTGCGCCATGCGACGCGCCTCTCCGTTGGACTTGAACATTCCGGCCTTGGCGGCGATCATGAACACCGGCATGCCGACGCATTCTGCCTTGGCGACCTCTGCGGACTTGACGTCCTTGAAGATGGTCTCGAGTTCCTCGGCCGTCTTTCCCTCGACCGAACCGCCGAAAAGGGTCTGCGTCGCGCCCTGGGCGGTCTTGAGTCCGGCCTCGCCATGGACGAGCAGCGTAATCTCCTCGGCAAGAGCCTTCTGTGGAATGCGCGCCTCGGGATTGGCCTTCATCTGCTCCTCAAGGGCGGCGATTTCATCAAGCGACTTGAGCGAGAACACCTTCAGGTATCGGATGACGTCAGCATCCGCCGCGCGGAGGAAGTACTGGTACCAGTCATAGACCGACGTCATGGACGCATCCATGAACAGGGCATTGCCTTCCGATTTGCCGAACTTCTTGCCCGTCGCGTCGAGAAGCAGGGGGAACGTGAGACCATAGGCCGTCTTTCCGCGCATGCGGTGGACAAGGTCCGTGCCGGCGGTGATGTTCCCCCACTGGTCCGCGCCGCCGACCTCCATCGTGCAGCCGTACTTGTCGTAGAGATGCAGGAAGTCGTTGCCCTGGAGAATCTGGTACGAGAACTCCGTGAACGTAAGCGCACCGTCCGAAGCCTCGAGGCGCTTCTTCACGGACTCCTTCGCAAGCATCTGTGGAACGCGGAAGTTGACCGCGATGTCGCGCAGGAACGCGATGGCGGAAAGACCTGAATACCACTCGTAGTTGTCCACCATCACGGCGGCGTTCGGTCCGTCGAAATCAAGGATGCGGGAAAGGTTCTCTCGAATGCCCTTCTTGTTCTCCTCGACCTTCTCCACGGTGAGCATGTTGCGTTCGGCGCTCTTGCCAGAGGGGTCGCCAATGAGACCGGTCGCGCCGCCGACGAGCGCGATCACCCTGTGACCGGCAAGCTGAAGACGGCGAAGCATCATGATGGAGACAAGGTTGCCCGCCTGGAGCGAAGCGGCAGACGGATCGAATCCGCAATAGACGGTCTGCGGGTTTTCAAGGAGCTTTTCGATCTCGGGAGAGGTCGTCGCCTCCACCAGGCCGCGCGCGGCCAACTCTTCAAACAGTGTCATTTCGATTCTCTCTTCTCTGTTGAAACTACCGCTTCTTCACCATGTCGGTGATTGCGGACAGGAACTGGTTTACGTCTGTGAAATTGCGGTAGACGCTCGCGAAGCGTATGTACGAAATCTGATCGATCTTCTGCAGACGCTCCATGACAAGGTCGCCGAGCATCTCAGACTGCACCTCGTCCCCGTCGATTGCGCCGATTACATCATCAAGCAGATTCCGGATCTGCTCGTCGGAGACGGGACGGTTTCCGCATGCTATGCGTACGCCCTTTTCAAGCTTGCGGCGGTCGAAAGACTGGCGGCGGCCGTCGCGCTTGACCACGATAACCTCGTCGCGGTCGATTTCCTCGTGCGTAGTGAACCGGCATCCGCATGCGACACACTCGCGGCGGCGGCGGATCGCCGCGCCGTCACGCGCGCTGCGCGAATCCAGCACCTTGTCTTCGCCGTTGCCGCACCGGGGACACTTCATCGCGGCGCAGCCTTATTTGCCGTTGGGGCACATCGTGCAGTGACGACAGTCGAGATTCACCGGCATCGGCGGCAAATCGCCCTTGCGGCGCGCGTTCCATTCCTCATACCTGTTGAATGCCGCGAGAATGAGGCCGAACACGATGAAGCCGCCGGCGGGAAGGATTGCGACGGTGATGTATTCGCCGGCGAACTGACGGATGGCGCCGATAAGGACAAGAGCCAACGCGAATCCGACACCCGAACCCAATCCATCGGCAAGCGAAAGTATTATGCCATTCTTGCACGCAAACGCCTCCGCCCTTCCGAGAATGACGCAGTTCACGACGATCAACGGAATGAAGATGCCGAGAGAATCGGAAAGAGCCGGAAGGTATGCCTGCATCAGAAGATCCACCGCAGTCACAAATGTCGCGATGATCACGATATAGCACGGAATGTGGACGGCATCGGGTATCAGTTTGCGAAGAGCTGAGACCAGACCATTGGAGCACACAAGCACGAATGTGGCCGCACACCCCATGCCCACCGCGTTCTCAACGGATGTCGTCACCGCCAGCGTAGGGCAGAGACCAAGCACCAGACGGAACGTCGGGTTGTTTTTGAAGATACCGTACCAAAATGCAAGCCATGTTTTCATGACTGATAATTATATCATAATATGGGCTGTCAAAGACAAAAAAAAAAGACACACCATAAAAAAGACGGTGGGCGGCGAATAGACGCCGACCCACCTTCTTCTGCCCCAAAGGCAACCTGCGATTAGGCCTTTGTGACCTTACCGCTTTTGATGCACTTGGCGCACAGGCACATGCGCTTGGTGTTGCCCTTGCCGTCCGAAACGCGCACGTTGTGCAGGTTCGGGAGGAAGCGACGCTTCGAGATGCCAGTGGTGTGCAAACCGATGCCGCCCTTGTACTTGGGAGAACCCTTGCGGATGATGGACTTGCCTGCCGCAGGACCCTTTCCGCACATATCACATACTCTTGACATTGTCTTGTCTCCTTATAAGTTGTTTCAGTTAGCTTCGCCAGGCTGCCATTCAACGTTCTGGAACGCCTCGTCGAACGCCGCGCCGAGACCGCCGAAGGACTCGCCGCCGCCAAGACCGGAAGCCTCGCCCTCTGCGGGCTCCGCTGCAGCCTCGGCCTCGAGTGCCTTGAGCTCCTCTTCCGTCATCGTGACGGCGCGGATCGAAAGACCGATGCGACGCTCGCCGCGGTCGACCTTGACCACACGGGCCTCGACTTCCTGACCTGCCTGAAGAGCGTCCTTGACCTTGTCAACGCGCTGATCGGAGATCTGCGAAATGTGGACGAGACCGTCAACACCATCCTCAAGCTCGATGAACGCGCCGAAGGAAGCGATCTTGG
>JAZOAC010000173.1:0-4631 GCA_045595285.1 Kiritimatiellia bacterium
GGGAAAACCTCGACGGATGGGAGACGACTGGCGACGTCAGGCAGGCGAGAATAGTCAAATTGGGACGTGATATCCTCAGGCGATGGTGGGCTCCGGGCGGACTTGGTGACGCTTATGCCGAATTTGCCGGAGGCAAGGAGCCTGCCCGCGCAAGACAGGTTCTCAAAGGGTTTGAGCCCGGGCGTGTCTACCAATTGGAGTTTACATCTTTCGATCCCCGGGAAGTGAAAGCGAAAAAAACTCTCAGACGGCGGCATGCGATCCGCGGGACGATGGGTCGAGGTGCGAGAACTCTCGAAGAGAATTGCTGGACATGGGTGGATGACAGACCAAACCGCAAGGGAGGCGTTTTCGGATTCGTCAATCTCCATCATCTGGTTTTCGTGGCGGAATCGGATGAAGTGGAGTTTTCGATAGACAACGCGGGCGCGGAGGAAGGTGACATTGTCGGCGTCAATTCCGTCGCGGTCAGGCTTGCTCTGTCCGAAAAAGTGCGCAATTGCGCCAAGTGAACCGCTATGTACGCAAGACAATTCTTTGTTTCCAGAAGGACGTTCGCGGGATCGTTGGTGTCCGCATACGCCGGAGGTTTTTTCGCTTCGCGTGGACTGAAAGCAGACAATTGCGGCAGGGCGGCGATCCAGAGGGAAATAGACGCAATCAAGCCAGAGGAATATCTCGCCTTCATGAACCGAGGGGCGTCGGCAAGCCCTGAGGAATGCGAAGAGGCGTACAGGCGATGGCCAATCCTGAAGCGCTATGACGATGCGTTCAGTCGGGTGGTTGCGCAAATGCGCGAAACAAAGGTGGTTGCGGACGTGCCAGCGGTATGGTATGTCTACAACATGGGGATTGTCGTAAAAACCCGCGAAACCGTTTTTTCGATGGATCTTTGCCACCGGCTCGCCTCCACCATAGCAGACGAATTGGATTTTGCCGTCATTTCGCACAACCACGACGACCATTTCACGAAGGAATTCTACGATGCGATGGATTCGCGCCGGAAAACTGTCATATCGAACTTTGCCGACAACTATGGCGCTTGCCTCCGGAAGGCGCAAGGCGGTTTTTCGCGTGGAGAATGCGTCTATCGCATCAAGGACGTTACGGTGCGCACATTCCAGAGCGACCACAACAAGTTTCTTCAAGGTTTTGTGATGCCTGTCGAGGTTTCGACGCCATCCTACTCCATCTTCCATTCCGGTGATACGTTCAACACCGGAGATCTCCGGCCGGTACGTGTGCCTGACATGTGGATACACCATCCATACTGCTGGAGCAGAAAAGAAGATCCGGGCGAAACGGTTCTCGGCATCCGCGCTTTCCGTCCGCGGCTTGCGGTTGTGGCGCATCATCAGGAGCTCGCCCATCCAAGTGGAGGCAGCCGATGGACTTTTGCGCAGGCCGAATGGCGCAAGTCGCAGGCGGAGAAGGAAGGCGCGAAAGCCATCGTTCCTTTTTGGGGTGACAGGCTGGTTTGATGGAGATTGCAAATGAAGACTTCAGGGGAGGGACCCTTGGAAGAATGAAAATTTACTGACGTTATTGTGCTATTTTTGAGATAGCTTGATTTGGGTGGTTGTGGGCAAACGGGAACGTTGCCCCTCCCAGTTGGACGTGGTTTGGGGATAGATGTATAGACGCGTCATAGTAGGAAATTTGGAATTTCAGGGGAAGTCTGGGGTTGGACCTTAGGAAATGTGTAATTTATTGTGATGTAAGCGTGTGTTTCGTTATTTATTCGTCAAAAATCAAATTTGCTGAAGTTTCGCTTGCATTTCTCGGTGGGTTATGAGACAATTCGAGCAGTTCCCTTGGGATTGATTCCGCCGGCGGGCGGATAGAAGTGGGGATCCGTCGTTGTCTGCGATGAGATTTTAGGGAGTCCGTCAGGAGGCCGATAGGCTGGGGGTGAAGATCTAAAAGGACGCAGACGCCGCGTTGCGTGATGGACAGGCTAGTCCAGTGCATGGTACAGAAGATGCAGATCGCGCGCGGCATGGCTCTGGCATGGCCGATTCCGAAATGCCGAATGCGTAGCCGCGTGGCCGCGCACATTCGGAAAATGGCAATCGGAGTACAGAATCATGGCAAGAACGCCAAGAATCAAGTCGTCAGGCGAGGGAACAGCCTACTATCATCTTATTTCACGCTGCAGCAACAGGCAGTTCCTGTTCAGAAAGGCAGCGTCTAAAGACAGACTCATGGATTTGGCCAAAAGGGCTGCGGAATTCAGCGGAATAAAGCTCTTGGCGCTGACGGTAATGGATAATCACTTCCATATACTGTGCAGTGTGACGCAAAGCAGTGAGGCAGTTTCCCAGGAGGAAATAATCCGCAGGGTTGGAGTCCTCAAAGGTGATGCGGCGGCACAAGAGCTGCGCGAACGGTGGGATAATTTCGTTGCGGCCGGATTTACCGCTATGCTTGAGGCGGAGCTTTGTCGTTACCGTGCAAGGATGAACGACATAAGCGCATTCATGAAGACGATGAAAGAGCTGTTTGCGATATGGTACAACCGGAAGTATGACTATTGCGGAAGCATATGGTGCGGAGTGTTCAAATCGACGATGATCGAGAGCGGGCAATATCTCGAATATTGCCGTCGATACGTGATAATGAATCCCGTGCGGGCAGGGATAGTGACGCAAATTAAGGCTTATCGTTGGGTATGGAGTGATAATGTCGATGAAATTTCACTTTTCGCAGGGTTTGACCCCGGAGAAGGGAGGGTGGTGCAGATAGGGGAAGGGAAGGTGTTCGGGAGTGCGGGATTTGTGCGGATGTGGATAGCCGGGATGGCATCACGGCGCAAGGATGCGCATGAGGTGATGGGAATTGGAAGCAACGAGACAGTCGGCTATTCGTCGCATGGTTGGCGGCTTGCAGATGCGCAGAGGGAAAGGAGTGGTTTGGTGGGAAAATCTGGGGTCATACCCTTTGAAAAAGTGAGATAAGTTAAAAAGTGTGGGTGGATGATTGATTAATTGAATGATTTCTGTTGGTTCTTGAAGAGACACACCCTTCAAAAAGCAACGCGCAAGCTGCGCGTTGTACGGGTGGGGTTAAGATAAATGGATGGGATAAGATTTCATCCGCTCCGTAATCTTGAGAATCAGTCCAAACCATATTCTCATTGATTCACCGTCACATCAGAAGCGAGAGAATTGTTCCGAACAGAATTCTCATCACTCATCTCCCATCTCTCCCTCCGGCGGCGGATTGACCGGTTTGGTCGGCGAAAAGTCGCCGCGCCATGTTTGCTGATTTTTGGCTCATGATTAGTGTCTCCTGTCGGCGCGGGCTGAATGCCTTCGACAGGAAACGCCCCATCTCGCGCAGACGAAATCCGGGTACAAAAAAGGCGCGTCGTTTCCGACGCGCCTCGGGCTTGGTTTTGTGGTTGTTCTTTCATGGATTTCTCCTTGTGTGTTTTTTAGAAAACCCTACCTACACTCGCCGGACAGGGGATAGTGAAGAGCGCGAAAAATGCTGTGGGATTTGGTATAATTTTCGTCATCAAGGGATGGATGTAAGGGATGGAGTTGCTATGGCTACCGAAACAGAAAATCAGATAGTTGTGTACCAGCCGAATGAGACAGTTCGGTTGGAGACTAGATATGCAAAAGAGAGTATTTGGCTAACGCAATTGAAAATAGCAGAGTTGTTCGGCGTTCAAAAGGCGGCTATAAGTAAACATCTTAAAAACATATACGACACAGGGGAACTTGTTCGGTCGGCAACTGTTTCCAAAATGGAAACTGTTCAGACTGAAGGAAAGAGAACCGTTACACGTGTTCAGGAATTTTTTAATCTGGATGTGATTATTGCTGTTGGATATCGGGTTAATTCATCGATGGCGACGAGATTTCGCATATGGGCTACACAGGTATTGCGTGAATATCTTTTACGTGGATACGCATTCAATCAACGCTTAAATCTGCTCGAAGATAAGATAGACAGGAGATTTTCAAAGCATGATGACAGGCTAGCGGTTCTTGAAGATAAAGTCGATTTCTTTGTGCAGACGCAGACACCGCCGTTGCAAGGTGTCTTCTATGAAGGGCAGTTGTGGGATGCGTGTTCGCTGGTGGAGAAGCTGATTGGAAGGGCTAAAAAGACGATACTTCTGATTGACAGCTGGGTGGGACCCGGAACGCTTGATATGCTTGCGAAGAAGCGCAATGGTGTCGCGGTAGAGGTGGTTGCCTCACCTCGCGGCAACAAGCTTGCCGTAAGCGACATCACAAAATTCAATGCGCAGTATGGCGGTCTTTCAGTCAAGACGAGCATGGCATTTCACGACCGTTTTCTGATAATCGACGACAAAGAACTTTATCTGATAGGAGCCTCGTTGAAGGATCTTGGCCGCAAATGCTTTGGGTTTACAAAAATGGATGCGGGCGAGATAGTAGGAATTAAAGCGAGAGTGCAGTAGTCGAGCAATGTGTGTCGAGCGTCATTCATTCCAGAATTGACGGCGATACTGGCCCGGTGTGATGCCTCTTTCTCGCTTAAAGGCCCTTGTAAAATGGCTTTGGTCGAAGAATCCGACTTCGGCGGCGATTTCTGTGACTGATTTCTTGGTGGTAGTCAGCAGTTTTCGGGCGGCATTCAGACGAATTGTGGTT
>JAZOAC010000174.1:0-16919 GCA_045595285.1 Kiritimatiellia bacterium
TTCCTTCACACACAATATAATGGTACAATATTGACAGTTTAATACAGAACGCTTTAACTTGCCTTGATAGTCAAGCAGGAACAAACATATATCCAAAGTCGAATACGTAACCGCAAGTTCAACCGGCCTTGGATCAAGGTTTTTTTTTTACATCAAATCCTGTTTCTGAATTCAAAAAACAAACCTTGTCGACAATTTACCCAACTTATAAAACTCTGTGCCTCACGGCCCCTTGCGGCCCTTCGGGTTCGCTTCGCTCAGGCAGCCCGACGACTTCGTCGCGGGCGCATCTCGCCTCTGCGTTAAAAACAAAAATTTCCCAAAAATTATAGAATCGACTTGCTGTAACTTTCAGAACTTGTGGTCAGTTCCAGACACAACGCTTTATTGTTTTTCGGCTACGGCTCCAGAATCCGGCCAGGACCGACCCCGAAAAGTTCATCCAGATTGAGAACACATTTGCGGGCAACGCCGCGACCGCACTGTTCAGAACGCCTACCGAAAGCGCGGCGGCCATACCTCCATTCTGCATCCCGACCTCGATTGCGACGGTTCTTGCCTCGGCCTCGCCAAGCGCAACGAAACGTCCGGCAAAGCGCGTAAACCAATATCCGCTGAGGTACCCGATCGTATTGTGCGCAATCGCCGCCACCACGATCAACACCCCCGCCGAAGCGAACGTATCCCGGCTCGGCGCGGTCAACGCAAGTATCGTAAAGCATATGCCGCACATCGAAACCATCGACAGTATCCGATCAAGCAGCGCCTTATGGGCGTCAAACTGCCGCTTGAGCAGGCCATGCACAATGCCACCCGCCGCGATGGGAATGATGACGACCTTCAGTATCTCCACCATCATCTTTACGACATCTATCGCGACAAACTGCCCTGCCAGCACCTGCATCAAAAAGGGAGTCGCAAACGGGGAAATAAGCGTTGAGCAGCATGTCATCGTCACCGAAAGCGCGACATCCGCCTTGGCAAGATAAGCTATCACATTGGAGGCGGTGCCGCCGGCGACAGATCCGATAAGGACGCAACCGGCTGCCAGTTCACCGGAAAACCCCAACCCCTTTGCAAGAAGAAACCCGACCGCCGGCATCACAAGAAACTGCAGGAACACCCCTATCCCCACCGCCCACGGACGCTTTGCGACTCGCATGAAATCGGAGAGGGAAAGTGTGGTTCCCATCCCGAACATGATAATCTGAATGGCGGGCACGACAAGCGTCGTCAGTTTGACGCCGCCCCATTCGGTAAACGAGTCCGGGAACGTGAACGCTACCGCCGCACAGCCGAGAGTGGCCATGCCGAACGCCTGCCGTCTGACAAAACTCAAAGAATATCTTCGCCAGGCGTTCTCACTTCTCGGTTTCTTCATAGAGCGTTCATCTAACCGGAACCTTGGGAATCGGCGACTTTGCCTCATTCGGCAGATCAGGGGCCGCATATGGCACCCATGTTTGGTTGCGCCCCAAAAAGGCTATTTTGCCGCGCACTATCAGATTTTCATCCTTGCGCCACATTTCACATGAATAGACACGACCCTTTTTAGAGTCTAGGATCTTGCCGCCGTCCAAGGTCTCACCATCCTTTTTCATGTCCCATATTATGTCAAGTCCGCAGATTTTCGGACTGTCCGGCAGCTTGGCCACCGCATCCTTGTTCTTGAAAAGCTTTACGATGCGTCCATAGTACTTCCCCTCATGAACGTAGATCCGGACAACACTCTTCTTCTCTTTAGTCTCGTCGTCAACCGTCGTCCAGAATCCGACAAATTGATCCGCCATCACAGCCATGGACATGCAGACAACGGCAAATAATGTGCTTATGATTTTCATGGGCCCGATTATATCACATTTACACTGTTAGCACCATTTCTGCCATGTCCTCGTATTTGAAATTCACGCGACAATGCGGGCACGCGAAATTGACAACAAAAAAAAAAAAGATATAATTCAAAGCAAATTTCAAAAAAGGGAAGAAAGGACGAAAGCTGTGATAAAGCGAGATGCGATCAATGGAAAGCCGTATGCGGGAAATCCGCATGTACGGTTTGACGAGGAGGAAGATGCACTTTACGCACAAACTCCATTGGGGAAGAGGTGTTTTCGCTGCTTCATAGGCGTCGTAATTTCTTTGGCGGCGCTTTCACCGCTTCATGCGGACGTGCCGCCCGCAACGACGGTCGGCGCTAACTACGACCGCGTCCTCGCGCTCATCGAGACTCGTCCCGCTGATGCCAGCGACTGCGTCCCCAACAACCCCGGTGGATGGATCGAGACCCGTCCGTGTGACGACAACACGGATCTTGCTTCCGTTGACACACTCAAGACTATCGGCTTCACGCTCATCGTACGATAGTACAATCAACAAAAACAGTCATCAAAGGAGAGTAACAAATGAAAGAGAAAGCAATCTTGACGATGCTCTTTGCGACCGCAATTTTTCCGGCGGTTGCGGAGGAGTATCTTGAAAATCCCATTGCCGTGACGATGACATCCGTGCGGCAGGAATCGCGGACACAGGATATCGTGGTGAACTATACGCTCGCGAACCATCCCGGCATCGTGCGCATGGACGTGCTTACAAATGGCGTCTCGATCGGTGCGCAGCACCTCGCCACATTCACGGGTGACTATAGCGTGACCGAGGTCGACATAGTGCAACCCGGTGAGCGCACCTTCCGCTGGCGCGCCCGTAAGGACTGGCGCGGGAATCTGGTCTCCAACGCCACCATCCGCCTGAGCGCTTACTACACTAACCGTATCGACCAGATACCGGGCGTGTACATGCGGGTGGATCTTGATGGCGGCCAGTCGGCCGTCAGCTATCCGGTCGTCTACACCCTCGCCGGACCGTCCACAGACGACGCCGGGCATGCCAACGACACCGCTGACATGGATCGCTACCTCTGGCTGCGGCGCGTTGGCTCTATCGGTCCCATCTCCTACACGCAGGGGATAGGATCTACGACTATCGGCTCACTGATCGACAACAAGAACGTGCCGGAGGTGGAGGTGGTGCGCAGTGTAACCCTCAGCGAGGGTTTCTTCGCCGGCGTATTCCCCGTCACGCAGGCCCAGTACGTTCGCGTGATTGCGAAGAACAACTCGAACCAGATGGGCGACGACTATTCGCCTGTCAACTACGTCAGCTACGAGGACGTGCGCGGCTCGGTGGCGGTTGATGGTGTCGACTGGCCCAGTACGGGGCACGAGAAGGTCGGGGCGAACTCGTTCCTGCACGCGCTCCGTTCGCGCACTAAGCTTGCGTTCGATCTGCCGACGGAGGCACAGTGGGAGTTCCTTTGCCGCGCAGGGACGGACTCTGACTTCAACGACGGATCGAACTTGAGCCCCACAAACTACTACATCGGCACGACGCTCGTCACGAACACGACGTACGACGAGCATTTGTCCGAGCTCGGCTGGTTTGGCAACAACACGTCCGTGGGTAGAGGCAACGCGGTGATGACGCAGAAGGTCGGACAGAAGAATCCGAACGCCTGGGGCCTCTACGACTGCCACGGCAACGTGTGGGAGTGGTGTCTCGACTGGAGCGCAGACCTCTCCACTTCAGCTGTCGTCGATCCCAAAGGCGCGTCGTCGGGCTCGAAACGTGTCCGCCGCGGCGGCAGCTGGAACTCCGTAGCGCATTACTGCCGTTCAGCGCGGCGTGGAACAGAACCGCCGTCGGCCCGTAACAGTGGTATCGGGTTCCGCCTCGTCTGCGCCTTTGAGTGACGCCGGCTTGAATCTTCGGGGAAGCGACATTATGCCGCTTCCCTTTGTGGATGCTTATGAATTGAATATATGATGAAGGCAATTTTGTTCTGTTTGGTGTTCGGCAGTGTTGCGTTGTCGGCAATTGCCTCAGGCGCGGTCGTTAAAATTGAAGGTGCTCATGGCTCATGGTGTCTTATGCGCAACGGTAAGCCATATTTTATCAATGGAGGCGGCGGCAGAGGGTCGAAATCGCTCTTAAAGGAGATTGGCGGAAATTCGTTCCGGACATGGGGAGACCGAAATGCTCAGCGCGATCTTGACGAGGCGGCGAAATACGGCCATACGGTGATGCTTGGATTCTGGTTGGGGCATTCCAAGCATGGTTTCAGTTATCTTGACAAGAAAGCGCTCGAGCGTACCGAACAGAAGGTGCTTTCAACAGTTGCACAAATAAAAGACCATCCGGCGCTTCTCTGCTATGCGCTTGGAAATGAAATGGAGCTCGGTCAGAAGCATCCGAAGGAGATGTGGGAGTTTGTCAATTCGCTTGCGGAGAAAGTGAAGGCTCTTGATCCTAATCATCCGGTCGGAACGGTAGTTGCGGATATGGGGAAAGATAAGGCGGACTCTATCAACAAGTATGCGCCCGAACTCCAATATATCGGTCTTAATTCCTACGGAGGCGCGCTTTCGGTAGGTAGACGCTGGCGGGAATTTGGCGGAAAGATCCCCTATATCCTTACTGAGTATGGGCCGAAGGGTGCGGGGGAATGTGGAAGGGCGTCAAATGGACTCCCGTTGGAATGGACTTCAACTCGCAAGGCGGATTGGTATCGTGAGGTTTATGAGAAGACGATTCTTGCCGAGAAGGACAAATGGTGTTTAGGGGGGTATGTTTTTGCATGGGGGTATAAAAACGAGATTTCGCCGACATGGTTTGGCACAATGCTTCCCGATGGAACGAAACTTGAAGTCGTGGCAACGCTGGCAAAATTCTGGGGCGGCAGAATCGCGAATCGTTGTCCGCGCATTTCAGAGATGAAGGTGTCTAAAGACGCCGTTGAAGAAGATGAATTCATTGAAGCTTCAATTGGCGCGAAAGATCCTGATGGTGACAAGATTAAATGGCATTGGACATTGATGGACGAGGCCTCGTTTTACGGGGAGGCAGGGTTAGGGCTTGCTATGACTCAAGGTATGGATGAGGCGATTGTCGTCGGGCAAGGATCAGACAAGGTGAAGGTTAAACTTCCCGGCGGTGGCAAGTACCGTCTTTATGCGTATTGCTTTGACGGCAGGGGCAACGCCGCGTACGCCAACTGGCCGCTTGTTGGCAAGGGGAAGAAGGCAAAAAAGTAAGTTGTTTCCACGACTATGCCGTATCAGGCGGAATATTTTTTTTTGTCTTGAAAAGAGTTTGAATGGTTGTTTATGTTTGCCAATTTTGAAATCAATAGCTGTTTTCAGTTGCTCCCTCCCCTGTCGCTTTATGTAGCTACCGCTAAGATGTAAAAAAGCTTGGTAGCGCGGAGTTTTCGTTTTTGATATTATAAGCGGCACAAGTCATGGCATTATGATCGAAATGCGAGCATGAACATCAATAATGCCAGAAAAAATACGGCATTGATTTCACATGCCGGAGCGGACATTTAAGAGAAAATCAAAATTGCCGGTAATCCGGCAGGAAAGGTAAAGCCATGAAGAAATACGTATGCAAAATCTGCGGGTATGTCTATGATCCCGCTAACAACAATAATGTGGCGTTTGAAGATCTGCCCGATGATTGGACTTGCCCGCTTTGCGGCGTAGGCAAGGATCAGTTCGAGGAAATGTGATCAAAGACCGAGAAAGGATTTTTGTCATGGAACTCAAGGGAAGCAAGACCGAGAAGAATCTCTGGCAGGCGTTCGCCGGCGAATCTCAGGCGCGCAACAAATATGATTATTTCGCTTCCAAGGCGAAGAAAGAGGGCTATGAACAGATTGCGGCCATCTTTCAGGAAACGGCGTTGAACGAAAAGGAGCACGCCAAACTCTGGTTTAAGGCACTTGATGGAATCGGTGACACCAAGGCAAACCTGCTTGCCGCGGCGGCGGGTGAGCACGAGGAATGGACCGAGATGTACAAGCGCATGTCCGAAGAGGCTAAGGAGGAGGGGTTTGAAGAACTTTCGATCCTTTTCGCCAAGGTCGCGGAAGTCGAAGCCCATCATGAAGCGCGTTACCGCAAGCTCGTTGACAACATCGAAAAGGGCGAAGTGTGGGTGCGCGTAGGAAAGAACCGTTGGCAATGCCGCAATTGCGGCGCAATCGTTGAGGGAGAGGCCGCTCCGGAAAAATGTCCGGTGTGCGCACATCCCAAGGCGTATTTCCAGCTGGAAGCCGATAACTACTGAAGCGGAAAGTCAGGTCCGACCTGAATTTCGGTGTTTTGCAGGGATGCCGCCGTGGTTATGGCGGCATCTCTGCTGTCTACAGGTCCGTTGGTCCGTGAGCATACGGATCATTCGGTCGGGGCTGAATGCGGGAAAGTTTCAACCCCTCGTATTTGGAATCTCTGGAAAGTCTGTGCCGCAGGACGGGATTAGGTACTTTGTGGTAAAATACGCTTATTATATTATCATGAAGGTCGACCTATGGAAGATTAAGCAGCATGAAGATGAAAAGAACAGTCCTGATTGCAGGCGTTGCGGCGATGGCGCTGAACGTGCATGCCGTCGACACGGACGCCCGCAGGTCCGCCAGATGCGGCGGGCCGATCGCATTGGTCGGTCCAAAGGGCGGCGGTGCGCACGCTCCCGACGAAAACGCCAATGTTTCAAGCATTGACGAAATGCGGGATTATCTCGTGAAGTTCCTTCTGTAGGCGAAATGAAAGCAAAACAATTCTGGTATCCGCTCCCCGAGCGATTGATAGCTCAGCATCCCGCTGAACGACGCGGGACCGAGCGCATGATGGTCCTCCACCGAGACACCGGCGTGATCGAGCACCGGCACATCGCCGACATAGTCGAGTATCTCACCCCGAACGACCTGCTTGTCGTGAACGACACGAAGGTCTTTCCCGCCCGCCTCGTAGGCACATGGTCCGACACCCCTGGCGAGGTCGAGGTGCTCATGATCGCCGCCGCACCTGAATCCGAAACCGTTCGCGAACTTGTGTGGAACGTGATGATCGGATCCGGACGCAAGTGCCGCGAGGGGCAGACTGCGGTGTTCGGTCCAGACGGCGAGCTCAAGGCGCATCTCATCTCCAAGCTTGAGGGCATTGGCATGTGGAAGGTCCAGTTCGAGTGCGAAAGGCCGCTCATGGATCTTCTCGACGAATTCGGCCGTACGCCGGTGCCGCCCTATGTCCGCCGCGAGGGGACCCGCGAAGAGGAGCTTGCGGACCGCGAACGCTACCAGACGATCTACGCCAGGAACGTTGGCTCTGTGGCGGCTCCGACCGCCGGCCTCCACTTCACGGAGGAGATATTCGCCGCCCTTGAGGCGAAGGGTGTCAAGCGTTGCGCCGTCACGCTTCACGTCGGGCCAGGGACGTTCCGTCCGGTGAAGGTGGAGGACATCGAGGATCACCACATGGATTTCGAGGCGTTCACGGTTCCGCCGGAGACGGCCGAGGCGATCAATGCGTGCAAGGCGCGCGGCGGACGCGTCGTGTGCGTCGGGTCCACGACCGTGCGTACGCTTGAGACCGTCGCCTGCCGCGAGCGAGGCGAGGATGAACCGCTTGTCGCCCCCGGTTCCGGCGCATCGAACATCTTCATATATCCGCCGTACAGGTTCAAGGTGTGCGACGCGATGCTGACTAACTTCCATCTGCCGCAGTCCACTCTGCTGATGATGGTGTCCGCGCTTGCCGGACGCGAACGCATCCTCTGCGCATACGCATTTGCGGTGCGCAAGGACTACCAGTTCTTCTCCTATGGCGATTGCATGCTGATAGTATGAAGATTGACGTGATAACGGTGTTCCCCGAGATGTTCCGGGGGTTCTTCGGAGAAAGCATCCTCAAGCGCGCCGCCGCGATGGGGGTTGCCGCGATACGCACCGTCGACCTTCGGGATTTCGCCACGGACCGACGTCGCACGGTTGACGACAAGCCGTATTCCGGCGGGCCGGGCATGCTCATGAAGCCGGAGGTGTGGTTCCAGGCGGTGGAGGCGTGCCTGGGGGACAGATCCGTGCCGGCTCGCGTCATAATGACGACGCCGACGGGCCGTCCGTACACTCAGCGCGTCGCGGAGAAGTTCTCGGCAGCGGAGCATCTCATCATCCTCTGCGGGCACTACGAGGGGATCGACGAACGGGTCAAGACTCTTGTCACGGACGAGGTGTCCATCGGGGATTTTGTCTTGACGGGAGGCGAGATACCTGCAGCGGCGATCGTCGATTCCGTGGTGCGTCTCCTTCCCGGAGTGCTCGGCGGCGGTGTCGAGGCGACGGCAAGAGAGAGTTTCGGTTCGGAGGGACTTCTGGAGGCTCCTCAGTACACGCGGCCGCCGGAGTACCGGGGACTGAAGGTCCCTGAAGTGCTGATAAGCGGCGACCATGCCAAGACGGAGGGCTGGCGCAGGCGTCAGGCGTTCGATCTTACGAGCAGGAACCGCCCGGATATCATTGCAATGGGCGGCACTTATGCTGTATGACGATTTGCCATTGCAAACGGCGGTATGCTATAATTCGCCCAAATTTTGGGAGCAAATTAAATGAGTGAAATCAGTTTTGAGCCGCCGCGCGGCATGCGGGATTTCTATCCCGAAGACATGGCGTGGCGAAACAGGGTGTTCGATGCGTTCCGTGCCGCTGGAGAGGCTGCAGGGTTCGTCCCGTATGACGCATGCGTTGTCGAAAGCTACGAACTTCTTGCGCGCAAGGCCGGAGAAGAGGTTGGCGAGCAGATTTACCATTTCAACGACAAGAGCGACCGACACCTCGCACTTCGCGCGGAGATGACGCCCACGCTCGCCCGCATGGTCGCGGCACGCCAGCACGAGTTGCGTTTCCCCCTGAAGTGGAACACGATCGCGCAGTGTTTCCGCTACGAACGCTCCACAAAGGGACGCAAGCGCGAACACTACCAATGGAACTGCGACATCATAGGCGAAGAATCCGTGTTGGCCGAGGTCGAGGTGCTTGGCGCAGCGGTCGACGCGCTTCGCCGTATGGGACTCTCCAAGGATGATTTCCGCGTGCACGTCTCCAACCGTGCGCTGCTTTCGGAACTTCTTGCGTCCAGCGGAATCCCAGAGGATCGTCATGCGCAGGTGTTCCTTGCGCTCGACAAGCGCGGCAAGATGCCAGATTCCGAGATCGCGGCGATGCTTCGCGACGGAGGTCTCGATGAGGCCGGCGTGAAGAAGACGTTTGAGATCATGGACCTCAAGTCGCTTGATGAGCTTCCGGACGGTCCGGCCAAGGACCGTCTCTGCGAGCTATTCCGTCTTGCGGGGATCGCCGGATTCGCCGAATGCCTGATGTTCGACATCTCCGTGATCCGCGGCCTTGCCTACTATACGGGCATCGTTTTCGAGGCGTTTGACGTCAATCGCGAGTTCCGTGCGATTTTCGGCGGCGGACGCTACGACAACCTTCTCACGACGATCGGCGGCGATCCGGCGACGGCTGTCGGACTGGGTTTTGGCGACGTTGTAGTCGGCGAGCTGCTGAAGGCGAAGTTCGGCAGCGAGGCTCCGCTTCCGAAGAAGGGCGTGTATGTCGGCTACATGTTCCCTGAACAGCGTGATGCCGCTCTCTCTCTGGCCGCAAAGCTTCGTGTGGAGGGAGAGTGCGTGAATCTCGCCCTCAAGAAGCAGAAGCCTAAGCAGTTCTTTGCTCACGCCGGCTCGAGCAGCTGTGCGAAGGCTGTGTTTCTCGGCCCTGACGATGTCGCTGCCGGCAAGGCGCGTATGAAGGATCTCGACACTCGCACCGAGACGGAGATCGCACTTTAGCTGTGCGCCGCAGGTCTGTGTTTCAGGTGCTTCGTTTGTGGTATAATCTGTGCCAATCAAGTAAAGTAAAACATAATAAGGAGTAAAACATGAAGAGAATAGTCGTTGCGCTTTGCGCTGTTGTCATGGCGGCATCTGTCGTTCAGGCTGGTGACTGCACCTGGAGCTGGTGGGTTGGAGACGATAAGTCTTCATCCGATGTAGAAGGTTGCGCACTTGGCTTTGGCACTGAGCGTGCGGAGGTTGAAGGTGCGCAGGTCGCGCTCTGCATGAATCTCGCAAAGGAGGCAGAGGGTGCTCAGGTAACTTTCGGCTACAATCGTGCGATCAAGTTCGACAAAGGTGCCCAGGTCGCCTGCTTCAATCGTGCAAAGGAGTTCCGCAAGGGAGCACAGGTCGGTTTCGTGAACGTGGCCGATTCCTCCTCGCTCCAGATCGGACTCCTCTGCTTCAACAAGACCGGTTTTCTTCCGTTCTTCGTCTTCTTCAACTTTGACAAGGCTATGTTCAGGGATTGAGCGAAGAGCGAAATCTAAGGGATAAGGGGCATGGGGTAGAAAGAAAAGAGTGAAAGGAAAAGAGTGATGTGCGGAACGCGGTTAGAAAGGCGTGAAGCACCCAATCTATCCTTATCCTTCACTCTGCACTCTTCACATCATGCCCTGTTTCTCTATTCCTGAAGAACAATGAAGAATCCGATTCTTGCAGTTGTCTTTGTCCTGATTGCAGTTGGCGGTGGAATCCATATATACGTTCGCAAGCAGGAGCAGAGGAACAAGGAGCTTGAAATCCTCGCACGGAAGGAGGAAGCCTCTTTGAAAAAGGCCGAGGCGAAGCGTAAGACTTCCGAGGCCGAAGCCAGGAAGGCGAAAGAGGCTGCCGCCGAGGCTAAGTCGAAAGCCGAAGCCGCAAAGGATGAGCGACAGGCACGTCTTGCTGCCGAAGCCGAAGCCAAGGAACTCGCAAAGGCAAAGGAAGCTGACGCCAAGAAGGCCGAAGCCGACGCCAAGGCATCTTCTGCCAACGCTCGCAGGGCTGAAGCGGAGCAGAAGGCGGCAGAGGCTAAGCGTGCCGAGGCGGAGCTGCTCGCGCAGCATGCCGCCGCAACCAATGCCATAAAGCGGGCGGAATTGGAGACGGCCCTTGCCGCGGCGAAGATCGTCGAACTCGACATCGAGAAGCTTGTGGCGACCAGCAATGTGCTTGCTTTGCAGAAGGCGGATTATGCGACGAAGCTCATTGAGGTGGAAAAGCTCCAGGAGGAGCTGCGCCGCCGCGAGGAGGAGACCCGTCCGAACAAGACTCTTCTTCAGCTGATGCAGGAAGAGGAGGAGGCTCTTCAGGCTGAGCTTGCCGAACTTGCGAAAAAGGACGCAAAGTTCGCAGCGGAGGAGGCGATTCGCCGCCGAATTCTGCGAGAAGGCATTCCGGCGGCACCGAAGAAGCCGCTTTCCGCCGTAGATCAGCGGCTTGTGAATGCAAATGCGGCTGTTGATGATGCCGCGAATGAGGTTCGCGAGCTGTTTGAGAAGCGTATGGTGTCGCGTCTTGAGGCGCTGGTCCGTCAGGCGATGAAGGATGGGCGCATGGAAACGGCCGATTCATATCTCAAGACCTTGGAGTCGCTTGTGCCTGGGTATGAGTGGAAAGATAGGTAGCGGGAATGGGGATGGCCCATAATGTCGGACGCATCGCGTATGAATACGTGAGCGGTTTCCGTGTGAACTGCGCATTTCTCGGGGAAACCGTGGTGCGTGGTTTTGTTATGTTCGTGAAGCCGCGCCAGTTCAGGTTCAGGGATTGCGCACTGGCATTTGAGCGGGCAGGGTTTGACGGGCTTCCAATAACAACTCTTGTCGGATTGCTGCTTGGACTCATTCTCGCCTTCGAGTCTGCCGCCAGCCTTCAGATGTTTGGCGTTGAGGTGTATGTGGCGGACCTCATAGCCATCGGGCTTTTCCGCGAATTGGGTCCGCTCGTGACGGCCATCATCCTTGCAGGACGCACGGGAAGCGCGTTTGCCGCCGAGATCGGAACAATGAAGGTGGACGAGGAACTGGATGCCCTTACGACAATGGGGTTGCCACCGGTGAGATTCCTTGTTCTGCCGCGAGTGGTGGCGGCGGCGTTCGTTATGCCGGTGCTTACGATCTTCTCTGAGATTGCAGGACTTTTGGGCGGATGCGCCGTCCTTCAGATGATGGACATTCCCGCGACGGTGTTCTGGAAGCACGTGATATCGTCATCGTCTGCATTCATGATATTGTTCGGTCTGGCGAAGAGCGTGTTGTTCGGTCTGCTCGTGGGTTTCATCGGATGCGCATCTGGAATGCGCACGAAGAACACGGCGGATGGCGTCGGCGTTGCGGCGACCAATGCTGTTGTCGGTGGAATCGTAGCAATCGCCGTAACCGACGGCCTTCTGGCGGTAATATGCTACTTGTTTGGAGTTTAGCGGGAATGGCATGCCGCCGTTAAGGATTATTGAGATTGTGATTGTACACCATCTTTAAAAGGCTACTGAAGGGTGGACGGATCTTGGTTTGGGTGAGTTTGAGTTTTTCTATATTCGTTGCAAACAGAAGCATGAAGTGGATTTCCTTCTAAAACATTCCTTTCACAATTGCTGTGACATAGGGAAGATGATGTTATCTTGTCGCAAGATCGGAAAATCAAGAAGATCGGAAGCGGCTTTCCCTTTCATTTGTAAAACGTCTCTCAGGTCCAGAGTGCAGACTGTTCACAACGCTCTCACAGCTTGCTTCCGCATGGTTGGCTTACCTCTCTTCTGGAACAGGCGAACATGAAGGGCGGTGATCGAGCGAGTCCCAACGGCGAGAAGTCGCTTCCGCCGATGCCGAAGAAGTTTTCGCAGAAAAGAAAAATCGTTTCATGGATTACGCCGCGCAAGGTCGGTGAACGTCCGGATGCCGCGTCCATTGCAGAGGAGAAAGCGCGGCGAAATCTCGCCTTGCTGAAGCTGAGAGGACCGAGAAAATGCAAACAAGAAATGTGTCACGCTAAACACCTTGCAAGAGCGAATGGAAAAGCTTGAAGAAGTCTTCTGTTCAGTTCTGAATATGACGAAGCGTTCCACTGAATCGAACGGTCAAGGAAGAGACGAGATGAGGTTCGTTAAATGAACGTCAACGCGTATGCTATAATTTAAGGCATATGAAGGTGTTTTAAGGAGGAATAAATCATGAAAAACGTTCTTATACTATCATCGTCGCCGCGTAAGGGCGGAAATACTGACATGCTTTGCGATGCCTTCGCGAAGGGCTCGAGGGAAGCGGGGAATAAGGTGACAAAGATTCGCGTTGCCGACAGGAAGATCAGCTATTGCACAGGATGCTATGCCTGCAAGAAGACCGGCAAGTGTGTCATTAAGGACGATGCTGCGGTAATCTTCAGGAAGATGATGGCGGCGGATGTGATTGTGTTTGGTGCGCCGGCGTACTTCTATTCCTGTCCGGCACAGCTGAAGGCGCTTTTTGACCGCAGCGTGGTGATTTATCCGAATCTCACCAGCAAGCAGTATTACTATCTGCTTGTCCAGGCCGATGAAAACAAGGAGATGTTCGCAGGGACGATTAAGTCTCTCGATGGATTCCTTGATTGCTATGAAGGTTCGAAGCTCAAGGGAATGGTGGCGGCTCCCGGTTTCTACGAGAAGGGGGCCATCAAGGGTTCAAAGTACATCACGCAAGCGTACAAGCTTGGATTAAAGGTGAAGTAAGGGTGTATGGCCGTTTATCGCCTTGATGATGAATCGTTGGCATTCCCGTCTCCAGAAGAGGCGGATGGCGAGTATGACGGTCTTCTTGCGGTAGGCGGCGATTACAGTCCGGAAAGATTGCTTAATGCGTATTCAAACGGGATCTTTCCGTGGCCAGTCGCTGAAGGGCGGCCGATTACATGGTTTTCTTCCGATCCTCGCTTTGTTTTGAAGGCCGAGAATTTTTGTGTTCCGAAGTTCTTGAAGAAGACGCTCAAAAAGGGGCTCTTTGATTATCGTGTCAATACCGCATTTTCGGAGGTTATTCATGAATGCGCTGTTGTGCCTCGTCCAGGGCAGGATGGAACATGGATAACCGACGATCTTGAGAAGGGGTATTGTGAGCTTAATCGGCTTGGCTTTGCTCACTCTTTTGAGGCTTGGCAGGACGATAGGCTCGTTGGCGGCTTTTACGGTGTTGCAATAGGTCCATGTTTCTTTAGCGAGTCTATGTTTGCGCGCGTGTCAGACGCGAGCAAGTGCGCTTTTGCGCATTTCGCCGGTATCATGTTTGACAATGGTCTTCCTTGGATTGATTGCCAGATTCATACAGACCATCTGGCGAGATTCGGCGCGAAAGAAATTCCTCGGGATGAATATCTCCAGATGTTACGCGAGGCGTTAAGCAATCATGACAATTGAAGAGGCGTTTAACAGACTGGGAAAGTCAAGGTTTCGCAGCCGATTTAAACTTGCGGCGGCGGATCTTGCGTACATTGAACGTGTAGGCATGGATGTTGTCGAGAGTCATGCATCTGATTTTGTGAGAGGCCGGCTTGCGGCGGCAGAACCCGCAAATGACGGAAGGCAGACTCCTATGCGAGGACATCCTGCGTTTAAGGCTATGCACGCAACGGCTACCTGCTGCCGCGGATGTATGGAGAAGTGGTGGCACGTAAATAAGGGTGTGGCGCTTACAGAAGTTCAACAGCGAAAGATTGTAAATTTAATTATGGAGTGGATCCGCAGACAACGCCTGATAGAATGACCTATACAAATTGTCAATAAAGTGTACACGTAAAAGTGCAATGTCTGGCGCCGCGCGAGCGAAAGTTTCCGCGCCGCTTGTTTTTGCGGAGGGGAAGGAGTATAATAAACGGCGTTCTTTTGGAGGAGGTGGAATCTCTCTTAATTGAACAGACATAGTTCGGGAACTGATGAGAATGGTGCAGGCGGCGGTTCCGCCAGAGCCCCTCAATCCACCATTGAACACTGATCAATTTGTATATATGCAAGGTAATATCTCCCATGAAGGGGTGAATGTATGATACTTTACCATGCCAGCAATACTGAAGTTAAGATGCCGATGTTAGTGGAATCGAATCGGATGCTTGATTTTGGTCCGGGTTTTTATACGACCACAAATCGGGAGCAGGCTGTTCGTTTTGCAAAAAGTGTTGTGGCGAGGAGAGGCGGACAGGCCGTGTTGAATGTGTATGAGTTTGACGAAAGTGCTTTTACATCTTGTCTTGTGAGAAAATTCGATTATCCTTCTGCGGCATGGCTTGATTTTGTTGCGGCGAACAGATCGGGTATATATGCAGGGGAACGTTATGATTTGATAATGGGGCCGGTGGCAAATGATAACGTCTACACGACCATTGGTCTTTATATGCAAGGTTTTATGAGCAGAGAGGCGACTATCAGCGAATTGAGGGTTAAGAAACTGTACGATCAGATAGTCTTTGCAACTCCGCAGACTTTCCGTTTTCTTAAACATCTTTCAACGGAGGTGCTTTGATGGATGCTCAGAAATTCGCTTCTTATCTGGCGGTGGTTATTTCTCCGGCGGTAGTGGGAATTCTTTCTGAATTGTTGGGCGTGGATGAGGTGACGGCGATGAACCGATATTTCGCCTCGTCCGCTTATGCCGCGATATCGGATGAAGGACAGAAACTTTGGCACCATAGTCCACAGTTGCTGGCATCGATGGTCGCAGAGGAATTGCGAACTGGAAAATTTACATATCCGCAGGAGGCGTTGTAATGAGCAGGGAAGCCGATTATCTCGTCTTTGCCGCAGAACAGTACCGATTCGCGAAAGGGCTGACCGGGGCTCAACTTGTTGATCTTTTTGAAAAATATGGTGTTGCAAAATTCATCATGGATTCATTTGAGCTTTTTCATATTGAGAGTGAGAAGAACATGATTGCGGCGGTGGACGAGTTCATCGAAAACCAGAAACAGAAGGATAATATGGCCACGCCAGTCGTTAAATGACCGGTGGATCGGTCACAAAATTTATGATATGGCGCGGAGGGAAAGTTTCCGCGCCGCCTTGTTTTTGAGGAAGGGAAGGAGTATAATAAACGGCGTTTTGGGAAGAGATTTTGTCAGGGAATAATGGGAGTAGTTATTGTGGTTAAGAATGAGATAGTTTTGTTTGAATCGAAAGACGGCAAGGTTGCTTTGCCAGTGTCGGTTGATTTCGATACGGTGTGGCTGTCATTGTTGCAAATGGCGGAGTTGTTCGATAAGGACAAGTCGGTCATTTTTAGACACGTTAAAAATGCCATTGCAGAGGGCGAAATCGATCCGGATGTGACTAGTGCAAAATTTGCAATGGTCACTCCTCATGGTGCAATTCCTGGTAAGACCCGCGTTCAGGAAATTGATTGTTACAATCTGGATGTCATTATTTCTGTAGGTTATCGCGTTAAATCGCAGCGAGGAGTGGAGTTCCGCCGTTGGGCAACGAGTGTTTTGAGGGAATATCTCATAAAAGGTGCGGCCATAAACCAAAACCGCCTCCGTCAGCTTGGGCAGACGGTTGAGATAATGAAGCGCGTTTCAAACAGTCTTGATGCTGAACAGGTTTTGGACGTGGTGAAAACCTACTCGATGGCGCTTGATTTGCTGGATGGCTATGATCATCAGACTATCGATAAGCCTAAGGTCAAAGGTCGTTCGGTGGAACTTACATACGAAGATTGCCGGAAATTCATAGACGGCATGAAATTCGCCGCAGATTCGCCTTTGTTTGGCAATGAAAAGGACGGTTCATTCAAGTCGGCTCTCGGGGCGGTGTATCAATCGTTCGGAGGACAGGATCTTTATCCGTCTGCGCAGGAGAAGGCCGCGAATCTTTTGTATCTTGTCACGAAGAATCACGGCTTCACGGACGGCAATAAGCGCATCGCTGCTGGTCTCTTTCTATATTTCTTGAAGCGAAACAGGCTGCTTTTGCGCAAGGATGGTTCCAAGCGCATAGTTGACCATACGCTTGTCGCACTTACTGTGATGATCGCCTGTTCCAAACCGCAAGAGAAAGAGCTGATGGTCAATCTCGTAATGACGTTTCTGAAATGAGTTTACTTAACCATAAATTCGGTAGTTGGACGAGTTCTTTTTTAACGCAGAGGTATAATGCAGAACGAGCCTTCTTTCAAGTGATATAAGGATTCGTTCTTTGACAATTGAAGATTACTCGACTTGCAAACATATCAACACGCGCTTGC
>JAZOAC010000175.1:0-3960 GCA_045595285.1 Kiritimatiellia bacterium
TACGCGTCCAAGCGCGACCAAAACCGCAAGTGGCGCTTTACGCTTAAACAGTGCGCCAATTCGTTTGCGCTCCTGCAGACGGGTGTGCGGCGCATTTGCCGCGGATTTTGGTATAATGTGCGCATGACAACGACAACAAGACGGCTGTTTTGCGGAGGGGCGGCGTGCGCGGCCCTGTCCGCGTTCGGCAACGCACTACCGAAAGGAACACGAACAATGAACGAGATTACGCTTTCGCCTCTGCCCTATGCCGACAACGCCCTGGAGCCGACGATTTCGTCCAGGACGATTTCGTTCCACTACGGCAAGCATCACGCAGGCTACGTCACCACGCTTAAGGGACTTGTCGCGGGAACGAAGTACGAAGGGCTTTCGCTCGGCGAGATCGTCGTCGTGTCGCGCGCTGCGGGCGATTCTGCCATTTTCAACAACGCTGCGCAGGCGTGGAACCACGACTTCTACTGGAACTCGCTCGCGCCGGAAGGAAAGGGCGGCGAACCGTCGTCCGCGCTCAAGGCGGCGGTCGACGCGGCTTTCGGATCCCTCGACGCATGCAGGGCCGCGCTTGCGGACGCCGCCGTGAGGCGTTTCGGAAGCGGCTGGGCGGGGCTCGGCGCGAAGGGCGGAAAGCTCTCCGTCGAATCGACGGCGAACGCCGACACGCCTTTCGGGCTCGCCGGCGTCAAGCCGCTTCTTGTCGTAGACGTCTGGGAGCACGCGTACTACCTCGACTGGCAGAACCAGCGCGCGGCATACGCCAAGGCCGTCGTCGAAAAGCATCTCGACTGGACGTCCGCCTCCCGCCGCTTTGCGGCAGACTGACTGCGCGGCGCATCTGCCGCGGAGTTGTAGGAGATTTCGCATGGAGCGGGATGGTTTCAAGTGCCGGATGTGCGGGGCGTGCTGCCGCATAAAGGACGGGATCGTGCGCGTTTCTGACGCGGAGATCGCGCGCATCACGGCGTTCCTTGGAATGGGCGAAGCGGAGTTCATCGAGCGTGAGACCGAAGTCGCGCCCGACCGTAAGAGTCTTATTCTCAAGAGCCGTCCAGACGGCTCGTGCGCCTATTTGACGGACGACAACCTCTGCCGCATCAATCCCGTGAAGCCCGAGAAGTGCCGAACGTTCCCGTCCGAATGGTCAAACCCAGATTCGGCGGAGGTATGTCCAGCATTGGCGAAGGCAAAGACGAGAAGGGAAATAACGAAATGAAAGTGCGGATTAGCGGAAGGCGGAAAAGCAATGCTGCTTTTGCCACGGTGCGTCGAAAGGAGTACCGTTGCCCGGATTGCGGCGCTGAGATTGCGCTCAAGGACATCGATGTCCGCACGGATATGATGTTGTGCCGATCATGTGGCAAACGTCATTCGCTTAAGCGGCAGGTCCAGCGCGAGGCGGCGCAAAAAGAACCTGGAGAACCGCCGCGCGGTGTCATTGTCCAGGCTGGTATTATAACGCCAGACGGTCTATGGGAAGACCGCATCATCTACCTGCATCGCAGCTTGCCGTTCTTGACCTTCCTGCTGTGCTTTGCGGGCATGTTTGGCTACGGTGCCTATGAGAATGCCAGGGGTGGCGATTGGTGGCATGCCATTTTGGCTGCAATTCCGACTGTGCTTGCGACGGCTGGCCTTATGTGTGAAGCGTTTGGACGGACGGTTCTAAGGCTTTCTGCGCAGGGCGGTGAGTACGAGTCTGGATTGGGGCCGTTTGCACGTCGTGCCTCGTTCCGGCTTTCATCTGAAACGAGTGCATTTGTAGCAGAACGCACACGCACGGGACTTGTCGGACATGGTGAGACGGTGCGTGAGATCGTCGTCGAGAACGCCCATGGGTCTGTTGTCAGGTTCGGGCCTTTTCTTATGCAGCACGTGCAGGACTATTTCTGCGCTTGCATCGCGAGGCGTGCGGCAGGATATCCGCTCCAAAGCCGCGCCGGTGCGCGACGTCTGTGCCTTGCGCATCCACTGGCCTTTGCGGTCTGTATGCTGGCCCTTATGGCCAGCGTCGCCTTTGCGTTCTCGTCGCATGAACGCATCCGCGTCGCGGACGGGATGCTCATCATTGAGCAGTCGCAGTGGTGGGGTCGTCATGTTGAGCGCACGGAAATACCCGCCAGCGACATCACCTATGTGGATTTCAATGGGATCAAGACGCACGACCTGCTAATCCTCGGCGCGAATGGACGTGTCCTCAAGCGGCTGACTGGATATGGGCGCGGGATAAGCGGCTATCAGATTGGACTGATGGAATCTCTCAAGTGTCGTCCAGGCATGCCTTTTGATGCAAGCCGTTTCCCAAACAAGTTTTTTGCCTTTGTGGGGTTCTTGCTTTTGATTCCGCTTTCGTTCACCGTGTGGAGATGGTCAATCAAGGACTGATAACCTAAAACGACATTTCACGCGTCTGATAGCGAATCGGGGTGGAAGGGAAATGGCAAAAGCCAGTAAACCCTGTCTAAAATATTTTGAATAGACCAGTTTGATGCGAGGAGGGGGTGTCGAGGTGAAAGCAAAAGTGAACTGTTGTAGTTAGCAAAAGTGAACTGCGGTGTTTGGGCTTGTTAAGCGGGCTTCAGCGAGGGATTGTGTCGGCAAACGGCGTGCTTTGGTGAAATAAGGCATGTCAATACGCCCCCCTAGGGGGGCGGCCGCCGGTGTAGTCAGCAAAAGTGAACTGATGGGGTATAATACGCCCCATGAAACGACAGTTGGCATCACGTCTGGGTGTCGCCCATGTGCGCGACACGGTGGCTCAGTTTGCAGAGGGCGGCATCAGCTTGTCGGCCGCGATGCAGGACCTCGGGATCGGCAAGACGCGGCTTTACGGCCTGCGCACGTCCTTCCTTGCGGCAAAGGCGCAGGGGCTCGGTGCTGACTGGGTTCCGGGGGCGTCGGGAGGCGACCACATGCCGCGATGGCCGGAAGAGGTGCGCAACTTCCTGCGCGAGGTGCTGTCGAAGGACAGCAACGCTGACAGGTTCTCGTATGCCTTCGCGGCGGCAGAGGCCGGCCGGCGCTTCGGCTTCCGGCTGGACCGGGCGCAGGTCAGGAAGTGGGCCCTGGCGCAGGGCATCAAGAGCTTCAGGCAGAAGCCCCACGTCTCCCCGCACACGCGGAGGTGGCAGCGCACCTGCGTCGGGGAGCTCTGGCAGCTCGACGCCACGCCGGACTACTTCCTCGGCAGGGGCGGCCCCCAGCTGCACCTCATCGACATGCTGGACGACTGCAGCCGCATGCAGGTAGGCTGCGGCCTTTACGAGAGAGAGAGCCTCGGGGCGTACCTGCACATGTTCCACGGCGCCTTCGGGCGCTTCGGCATCCCGCTGCAGGTGTACGTGGACAAGGCGTCGTTCTTCACTTCCGGCGGCGCGGGCGTCACCCAGCTCGAGGAGAGGCTCAGGTTCTTCGGCGTCTCGTTCGTCCTCGCCAACACCCCGGAGGCGAAGGGCAAGATCGAGCGGGTGCACCAGGTTTGGCAGGACAGGCTGCCGCGCTCGTTCTCGCACGAGGGGTTCACGGCCGCGACCCCGCTGGAGGTCCTCAACGCCCACGCGCAGGCGCTTGTCGACTACCGCAACTCGTTCGAGCTCCACCGCGAGATCGGGATGACTCCGGGGGATGCCTGGGACGGGGCGGTCCGCGAAGGGCGCAACAAGCTGCGCGCGGTTCCGTCGGACGGATGGTGGGAGCTCGTGTGGGCCACCCGCTCGCGCATTGTCATCGGCGCCCGGGGGAAGGTCTTCCTGGACGGGATGTGGTGCCCGACCGAATGCCCAAACGGAACCCGCGCGTATCTCTACCGGCATGTCGACGGGACGGTTTCGGTCGCGCTCAACAAGCCGACGCATTCAGAGCCTCCGAAGGTCGTCTTCACCACCAACACGCGCCTGCTGCGGTCTCAAAGATGAGTTCACTTTTGCTGACTACAACTTTTCCGCTTTTGCTAACTACGCGACA
>JAZOAC010000176.1:0-35699 GCA_045595285.1 Kiritimatiellia bacterium
TAAAATGCAAGTGGTCAATTAAGCCTTAACTGACAGGCGACCAACATTGCGAATAGGAGAAAGACTTACATCAAGCAACCGGGATTGAAGCGGAAATCGCCAAAGCGATTTTGCATATTGACAAATGTTCTCATAGGAGAATGCAGAGGCGGAGAGACGCAGAGGTTTTTCTATGCTGTAGCGATAAACTCCGCATCAAAGAAATCTGATTTTAATGTCTAATTCATATTTATCACACAAACACACATTCTTACACCTTCCCACTCTGTGTCTTTCTGCCTCTGTGTTAAATTCTCAAAAAGAGCAGAATGAGAACTCTATTCAACAGAGACAACACCATCAGTTATTGAAATAATAGACCTAATGTCCCCATCCATAAAATCTATTCCTTCATTTCTTATCGGCCACAACTCATCCTCTACCGATATAAAATAATTTCCTTCTATTTTCCGTACTTTTCCTTTTTTCCCTACTAGGCTATACAATCCCTCTTCAGGTGATTTGCCTTGCAGTATTTTACGTATAGCAATACCTATTGTATTGCGAAACAGAAAAACATACAAAAATGAAAAGCCTGTAAAGGCAACTACGAAAATCAACACCGACCATTTAATAGGGGCATCAATCTTCCACACAAGCCATGTTGACAAAGAAAGGACACCTCCCCATGACAAGAATTCTGTCATGAGGAAAATATCCAAAACAAACAGAGTTAATGACAAAGCAACAAGCCACTCAGGAATAAACCAAGCCACAAGACATTCCTCATTGATTTTCATTAACCAGGCCTGCCGAAAGGACTGATAAAGGTATGAACACCTTATTTGCAGGCTCCTTTACGATAGCCTCATATGTTCGCAACTGCTTTTGTGCAATTAAAATTTTTCCGGCGACATCCTGCCCTGCGAGTTCAACAAGCGATGTAAAATAATTTTTATCCGCCTCTGCCATTGCCAACAAAACTTTTTTCTGCGCTTCTGCTTGCAGTATCGAGGCTTCAGCAACCGCTTTTGCCTCTTTTATAATAGCTTCTGCTTTCCCTTCTGCTTCAAGCTTAAGAGCTTCACTACGCCGCGAAGCCTCTAACTTTTGACGCATTGCATCAATCGTTGCGTCATCAGCCGTCAGTTCTTGAATCTCTGCGCTAATAACATTTATTCCCCATCGTTTGGTAGTTTCTGAAACAGCAGATATGATATGCTCTGATATTTGTTGACGAGATGAAAGCAAGTAGTTAAGTTCTTTATCGCCTATAAAAGCTCTCATTTCGGCAAGAACCACCTCGCGCAAAGACTGATGAAGATTGTCTACCTCAAAAGCAGCCTTCAAGGGATCACTGATTCGCCATCTAATTGCGCAATCAGTTGTTAACTTGACATTATCTTTGGTAAAGCAATCGCGAGGTCTCGTATCTGTAATTTGTTCGCTAAGCTCTATGAACACTCCATCCTTATTCGTATCCTGACCCCATGTTGCCTGAAAATCTTTTAACGAATCAAAGAAAGGAACAAAAAAATTCAATCCGCTTCTCGCTATTCTTATTGGCTTTCCAAATCGAATCACTATTGCACAATGACCTTGTGGAATTATTTTTATGAACATAAAATCTCTCCTATTTTCATCTAACATGACACTCGAACCTCGCCTTTTACGAACGGGGTTCGAGTGCAAGTCACATTTTAACCGACAGATTCTTCATATTCCGTTTTGGCCATCTGGAGTTGATTAAGAAACTCCCTTGCCTTCTCAGCTTGATTTGGCAACAGCTCAACAGCAAATTTCCCTCCCATAATGTTCAATTCCATGGCTATTTGATCTCGAACCAAGAAGCTCACACCGATAATTGCAAAACCTATTAGAGTAGGATACATTCCAATTTCTGATAAGAACCCGAGATCACTTGCCCAGAGAAGCGCTCCAAGTATGCCGACGATAGTTCCAATAATACGCATGACAATGCGCGTCATTCTCAGCTTTATATCGACGACAGAATATCCGCCTAATGCACTAAGAAGCACATCTATTTGCTCCATCTGACGGATTTTCGCGCCACCAGGCTGCTGTATTACTTTTAACACCTGTCCACGCAGATGCTTTGTTGTCAATGTTAATTGTCCACTCTTCGCCATGTCAAGAGTCGCAATTGTTGTTTCCGGCTTCTTTTTTTGTTCACTCATTTTTATTTCCTCTTGCCCTCGTTTGTTTTCACATCGCAAGGATTGGGCATTTCCTCGTTCCGTGTTGCCACTCGTGATCAAACACGACTCGAGGAAATAAAAAACCTCTCTTCGTATTCCGACAGAGGTCGTGAGAATAACCTTAATGGAAATACAAAGAGAGGAAACGCACATGCGTTCCTCTGCGAAGTATCGTCCATTTGAAATTTCTCACGTTTCTGTCGGCGACCACTTTGCAGCGTTGCAAATTGATTTGTGCGTTCGAGGGTGGATTGAGGGGCTTGGGCGGAACCGCCGCCTGCTCCATTCGCATCAGTTCCCGAACTATGTCTGTTCAATTAAGAGAGATTCCGCTCCCTCTCCAAAAGAACGCCGCTCATTATACTCCTTCCCCGTCGAAAAAACAAGTGGCGCGGAAGCCTTCCCTCCGCGCCATATCATAAATTTTGTGACCAATCACCAATCATTTAACGACTGGCATAGCCATATCCCTCTGCTTCTGGCTTTCGATGAACTCGTCCACCGCCGCAATCATGTTCTTTTCACTCTCAATATGAAAAAGTTCAAATGAATCCATGATGAATTTCGCAACACCATATCTTTCAAAAAGATCAACAAGTTGAGCCCCGGTAAGCCCTTTCGCGAATCGATACTGTTCTGCAGCAAAGACAAGATAATCGGCTTCCCTGCTCATTACAGCGCCTCCTGCGGATATGTAAATTTACCGGTACGCAATTCCTCTTCCACCATCGATGCCAGCAGTTGCGGACTATGGTGCCAAAGTTTCTGTCCTTCATCCGATATCGCGGCATATGCAGCCGAAGCGAAATACCGGTTCATCGCCGTCACCTCATCCACGCCCAACGATTCGGAAAGTATTCCCACTACCGCTGGAGAAATAACCACCGCCAGATAAGAAGCGAATTTCTGAGCATCCATCAAAGCACCTCCGCGGAAAGATGTTTAAGAAAGCGGAAAGCCTGCGGAGTAGCGAAAACAATCTGATCGTACAGTTTCTTAACCCTCAATTCGCTGATTGTCGCCTCTCTGCTCATAAAACCTTGCATATAAAGCCCTATGGTCGTGTAAACGTTATCATTGGCCACCGGACCCATTATCAAATCATAGCGTTCCCCTGCATATATACCCGATCTGTTCGCCGCAACAAAATCGAGCCATGCTGCAGAAGGGGAATCGAATTTTCGCACAAGACAAGATGAAAAAGCACTTTCGTCAAATTCATACACATTCAACACGGACTGTCCGCCTCTCCTCGCCACAACACTTTTCGCAAAACGAACAGCCTGCTCCCGATTTGTGGTCGTATAAAACCCCGGACCAAAATCAAGCATCCGATTTGATTCCACTAACATCGGCATCTTAACTTCAGTATTGCTGGCATGATAAAGTATCATACATTCACACCTTCATGGGAGATATTACCTTGCGTATATGCAAATTGATCAGCGTTCAAGGGCGGATTGAGGGGCTTTGGCGGAACCGCCGCCTGCACCATTCTCATCAGTTCTCGAACTATGTCTGTTCAATCTAGAGAGACTTCACACTCCCTCCAAAAGAACGTCGTTTATTATACTCCTTCCCCTCAGCAAAAACAAGCGGCGCGGAAACTTTCGCAATGGAAACAAGATTCAGCAACTCGGAACAGATATTATAGAGGCACTTGCAAAACCCTGCAAATTCGGGAGGGGCAGCGTCCTCGCTGCCCACGATTCGCCGCCGTACGGGCAACAAGGACGTTGCCCCTCCCAGGTTTTGCAAGTGTCTCTATAATATTTGTTCTCACAACTTTCAGACGAAGCCGATTCCGCCAAGGACGTTCTTTCTATAAAGCACACAAGCCCCACGCTTGAGGCGCAGGGCTTGCAGTAACGAACTTTTGGATATATTCGCTTAGCGTCCGGTCGTTGCGTTGACATGTGCTCCGCTTGGGCTTACGCCCGCGCCGGCACCCATGTTGCCGACATTGGCCTTAACGCCGATACAGCGCTGTTCGTTGCAGCATTTATCGGGGGTTTTGTTGTCGCACGGTTTGCTGCACTTGCCACATCCGAGCCAGCAGCATCCCTGAAGAGTGACAGCAACACTTACTGCCACCACTATGTTCATTGAGTTCACCTTCATGGCGTTCCTCACTTTCTTTATGTGTTTTCCCGAAAACTGTTTTCGGTTAAACGTCGCGGAATTATACGCTCTTTGTTTTCACAGTCAATAGACTTTTTTGAAAATTTTTTCTTTGGTGACAAGACACATTCCTTGGCGCAGAGCGATGAGAGAATAAATGATATAATTGCGCAGATCATCGGGGAAGGCTGATGATTGCGAGGTGAAAGATGGGAGTTGATGAAGCGTTCGCGAAGCTTGCAAGATCTAAGTTCCGATCTCGTTTCAGGCTTTCGGCGGCACATTCTCATAACTCTTGTATGAATGCAATGATGTCGGATAGCACTTCAGGTGAAATAGTCTGCTCTATCTGCGCATATTCATTCGCCTCACCTGTCAGGCAAGGCTGAAACATATGGTTCAATCCAGGATATGACTTTGTCTTCACCTTTATGTTCGGCGAGATGTTCTTACTGAAAACTTCAAGGTGTTCCTTAGCAGCCACCTGCGTATCCTTCTCACCATGCAGTGCAAAAACCGGACATCGTATGTCTTTGACGGCTGGAATTGGATCGTATTCCATGTAACGCCGAATACCGTCATCCTTCGCAATTTTCTTTTTCAACAGCGGAAGTTCTTTTGCTATCTGCTGTTCGCTCCTTCCAAGAATTTTCAGCTTACGCCGCAGTTGCCAATCTAATACATCCTTCAATTTCAACGACGATCCGGCAAGACTTACAATGAAATCCACCTTTCCCCGTTGTCCAAGCATAAAGCCAACTGTTCCACCCTCGCTATGTCCCAATATACCGATATGATCAAATTTGCTCCGCAGCCAATCTGCACCAGATTCTGCATCAAGCGCAATGTTCTCAATTGATATGTTTTTCAACTTCCCGACAGATTTGCCGTACCCCCTGTCATCATACCTTAACGAGGCTATACCATGTCGCGCAAGGCAATCGGCAATTACCGCAAATGGTCTATGCCCAAAGAGCTCCTCGTCTCTGTTCTGAGGACCGCTTCCCGTCACCATGACAACGGCGGGTGTCTTTCTATTGAATCTTTCCGGCAATGTCAACGTTCCTGACAATCGAGCTTCCGCATTTGAAAAAACCACATCCTCTGTAGTATAAGGGAATGGAGGTTTGGGTTCCTGCGGTCTTGCAACCTTCTTTTCCGTTCTTTCCATATTCAACGGGAAGGACATACCACCTTGTTTCCACGTTCCACACAGCCTACCTTCTTCAATCTTTCCTGAATATCGTCCTCCTATTGATTTGAATAGCAGTTCCATATTCATCTCTTTGGCGGACATAATTTTGCCGACAATGCCAAATGTCCCTTGATCTGGACTATCCAGCGTGCATTTGTTTTCCTTGATATGAAATACAAGCTGAAGTTTCTGCCCCATAGCATCAAGGGTTCCGCTCCATGAGCCTTCAACCCCACCAAATAACGGCAATGCAAAGATAATTCCAACAGCCAAGACCATCACCATTCTATTCATAATTCGGAAACTCCTATCTCATTTTTTGACGTTCACAAACAACAGACTGTCTTAATTTGATATTTTAACGCAGAGGCGCGGAGAAACGCAGAGAATATTAGAGATTATTAACCACTCTTTCAAATCCATTGACAATCCTGTCTGCGCCGAAATTGACAACGACTCCCAACCTTAAGCCCGTAATCCTCAAATAGGTCAACAACTGGGCGGCAAAAACAGGATTATGCCTATCTACTGCTTTACATTCAACGATAACCTTATCTTCAACAATAAGATCAATACGATATGTTTCATCCAGAGGAACACCTTTGTAGATCAGTTGAACTGGTTGTTGTCGTGCAACTGATAATCCCCTGAGTTTCAGCTCTTGCACAAGCGCAGCCTCATAGCATGACTCCAGTAGCCCCGGACCACCAAGTTCCTTATGTACCGCTATCGCAGCATCCAAAATCTGCCTGCTTATCTCATTCTCGCACATACTAAACCTCTCTGCGCCTTTGCGCCTCTGCGTTAAAACAATCCCACTCCCAATTGAACAGATTTTCAGAAAAACACCGACGGTCATCCCTTCCTGAACATTCCGTTCCTGAAAACCGACTCTTGCATCCTTTCCATTTATGCTGCACATTATACTACATCACATTGCCCGATACAAGGAGGTTGCAAAACAGCCCGCCACAGGAAAAAATGGCAAACCTTGAATCAGAGTACTTTCACCAGGGCCAAAGCGACCATTTAGAGCCGCCGGGAACTGATTCGGAAATCTCCCAGCCCTTCAACCGGCCGTCTTCTCCAAACGTCAACCGATGCTCACGAACCGAAACGGCGGCATTTGATATTGTCATTCCAATCATGTAATAGGAAGCCTTTACCTTGCCGCCATTCGATATCCATTCCTGCCATATCCAAACATCACCTGATATCTTGTGCGGATTGCCCCACACCGCGACAACATCGCGCCGCGTCGTCACGCCTGTCTGCCAGTTCCGGTTCTGGGATGTTTCCGACTCAGGCATGCCGGTGCGATGGTGGATGCATCCGGAAGCAGCAAACAGGAACAGGAAGAGCATGATAACGACACGCATCACTTGCGGCACTCCTTCCATTCCGTAATGCGTACATTTTTCCCGTCCGACACGGTGCGGCTGACAAGAGACACCTTGCCGGATTCATCAAACTTAACCAGTATATCTTCGGCAAAATGAGCACGGGAGAGTTCAAAGGTGGGCGTCACTATATATCCTGCTTCTAACGTGCCGGTACGTTTGTCATACAGTGTCCAACGAAAGGCATCCGCCGTTACGCCGCCGAGCCCTTTAGCAGTAGGCGGCATTCCGATCCGATCAATCACCTGTCTGCGGGTTGTGCCGCCCGGTTCTATCCACGAGGTGTCGATATCCCGCACATGGATATTGACCTGATCGCGAGCGATCTTGCACCCGTCCAGAAAGAATGCGACAAGAATAATTATCGGAAGCCTTCTCACCATCCGTCAATCTCCAAACGGCCAGAATCGCCATTCAAGTGTGCGCTTCGGCGGGATGTGCACCTTCCGGACGATCTGCGTCACCGGATCAGCCTCAATGTACAGCGTATCCGTCACCGTCGTGGAACGCATGAAGTTAACCGCTATCAGCATCAATCCATTGTTTTTCGTATCGCTGTACGTATAGCCGAGAAGTGTCATATCCTTGCCAGGCATGCGAAACGTAGGTTGCACCTTGAGAATATTCTCAAGCTCCGATATATGAGTTGAACCGGGCTTGATGGAACGGGCACTATCAACCACAGACGGATCATTGACCTTGACCCGTCCCCACATGCATCCTGAAAACAACGCGAAAACTCCCACAATGCAGATCATACCGAATCTGCAAAACATATTTTTCATTTGCGCCATATCAACTCGCTTTCTTTGCCTTAAAATCCACTTGCATCGAGTGTAACAGATTTCACCATCATGTTCAATTGCTAATTCTCAGGCTTCTGGTGACATAAAGAAAAGGCGGCACTTTGTACCACCTCAGCCAAGCAAAACCTTAAACATCCGTTACGAGTGGATGTTTCCGCGGGATGGATGGGATTTCTTCTTCGGCGGATCGAGCTTGAGGAATGTCGCGAACCGCATAGCCTCAGCGGGAATCTCATCACCGGTCGTATCCGGCATTTCGGCGATATCAGGCTTCTCCTCATGCGGAGCTTTGGGCTTGACCACGTCGCGTAGGACCTGACGGAACGCCTCCATGCCGAGAGGACCTTCCCAATCCTTCAGGTCGGCATATTCGCGAAGCTCCTTCTGTCCGGCCTCGCAGCAGATGGCGACAGGCGTTACGCCCGTCTCACGCACAAAGCGACGAAGATTCTTGCGGGCGACAGCCTTGTCCATTTTGTTCGCAACAACCACGAAAGGACGCTCTGCAAGCTCGGGATTGTATTCCGAAATCTCCTTTGCAAGAATTCGGTAATCCTCCCAAGGTTCACGGGCATCGGTGCCGGCCATGTCGATCACATATACCATCACGCGACTGCGCTCAAGGTGCTTGAGGAACGCAATGCCGAGTCCGACACCCTTAGACGCACCCTCGATGATTCCAGGAACATCAGCGACGCGGATCTTCGCGAAATCCGGATACACCATCGTTCCGACGATCGGATTGAGAGTTGTGAACGGATAGGACGCGATCTTTGGAGTTGCCGCGGATATGGAGGAAAGGAGAGAACTTTTCCCCGCATTGGGAAATCCAAGAAGACCTGCATCCGCAATCGTCTTGAGCTCCAGGTGCAGACGGCGCTCTTCCGCCGCGCCGCCAGGCGTATGCTCCGTAGGGGCCTGGTTTACGGAACTCTTGAAATGGACATTGCCGTATCCTCCGGCTCCGCCCTTTGCGACAATGACCTTCTGACCTGGTTCAAGGATGTCCGCGACGACAAGCCCCGTCTCGGGATCTGTGACAAGTGTGCCCGGCGGAACATCAACGACCAGATCCTTGCCGCGCCGCCCGTAGCACTTGCGCCCGGAACCGGGGACGCCGTCCTCGGCGAAGAGATGCGGATCGTAGTAGAGGGAGATGAGGGAGTCCACATGCGTGCTCGCGCGCAGAACCACATCGCCGCCACGACCACCGTCGCCGCCGTCAGGTCCGCCGAACGGAACGAGTGCCTCGCGGCGGAATGTCGCAGCCCCATCGCCGCCCTTCCCGGAACGGACGATCACGTCTACCTGGTCTATGAATGTTCTTGTCTTCATTTCAAGCAAACGGACGTCCGGCACAAAGCCGGGCGTCCGCCCCTATTCGCGTTAATGGTTGACGCGGGATTATTTCTTTCTCTTAACGAGCTTGCGGACAGCCTTGTGCGAGCAGAACGTGCGCTCCGTATAGAGCTTGGCGCGCCAGGAGGCGGAGTTCTTCACGACGCGGATCTTCTCGATCGCAGGGCTGTTGAACGGGAAGAGCTTCTCAACGCGCACGCCGTAGCTGTCACGGGAGACCGTGAAGTTGCCGGACGCGTTCTTACGACCGTTGTCGACTGCGAGCACCTTGCCCTCGAAATCCTGAAGACGGGTCTTCTCGCCTTCCCTCACGCGTATGGAGACGCGAACGATGTCACCAGCTTTGAACTCGGGGAAGTTCTTCTCCGCGAGCTTCGCCGTCTGTTCGGCGTTGATCTTGTCCAGAATCTTGATACCCATTTCAAACCTTCTTTCTTAAGGTTAGGCCGAAGCCTCTTCCTTCTTGGCGGGAGCCTTCGCCTTGACCGCGTGATGCGGCTTGAGGGCGGGGTTCTTCGCACGGCGAATCAGGGATGCGGCCGTTTCGGTAGGCTTGGCACCCTTGCTGAGCCAATAGTCGACGCGCTCGACATCGAGCTTGAAGTTGTTATCCTTGAGAGCGGTATCGTACCAGCCGAGAATCTCGAGGAACTTGCCGTCGCGCGGGGAGCGCTCGTCGGCCGCCACGATGCGGTAGGCCGCGTGGTTCTTGCATCCGGTGCGGCGCAGTCTGATTTTAACCATTTCTTTGTTTCCTGTTCTTTTTGGTAAAGAGGGCATATAAGATATCACATCTCGACCTCGAATGCAACAAAAAAACATCAAAACCGAATTTTCCATCAACACCAGTGTCCAAGTCGCCACTGACCGGACTTTTGATGCGCGTTCAACACGTCAGTTGACATTGAATTCATCCGGCTTGCAATCAAGAGCGCACTTTAATACAATAAATGGGTGGAGAACAAGTCTTATGAACATGAAAATTCTTGCAGTAGTCCTGCTTTCAGTCGGTGGTTCGACCGTAATGGGCGTATTGGGCGGTCTGATGTTCCGCAGCATTCCCCACCGGCTGAACGACATCGTCCTTGGTTTTGCCGCCGGAATAATGCTTGCCGCATCGGTGCTCGGCCTGATAGCGCCTGCATTTGAAATTGAGGCAGATGCTTTCATGCTCCCGCTTGCAGGAACCTTCGCCGGAGCGGCTGCGATAAGCCTGCTTGATAGGATAGTCCCTCATCTTCACAGAATCGCAGGACTGGACACCGAAACACACCGTTCCAACGGAAGCATAAGCAAGCCCCTCCTGTTCGTAACGGCAATCGCGCTCCACAAGATACCGGAGGGGCTCGCCACCGGCGTCAGTTTTGGAACAGGTGACATGGGAGACGTCATTACAGTGGCAGGTTCCATATCCCTGCAGAACATCCCGGAGGCCGTTGTTATCGTGACACCCCTTTTCGCAATCGGAGTTGCGCCAAGGCGTGTGTTGTGCATATCGTTCGCCATCGCATTGATAAGCATAGTGTCAGTCTTGACCGGGTGCGCCCTGACTGCGGTCTTCTCGGGCATAATGCCGTTTATGTTGGCTGCTGCCGGCGGCGCGATGCTCTATGTGATAAGCGATGAGATGATTCCTGAAACCCATTCACACGGATACGAAAAGCCGTCAACCTTCGCATTGATTTCAGGACTGCTTCTGGTCATCGTCATGCAGCGTCTGCTGCAGGGATTCGGATCATAGCGCGCTATGGGCGCCTCACCCCATATACGGAAGACCCGCTTCCGGACATGGTGACCCGTTCCAGCCCCTTTGACTCGAGCAGCCGAAGCGCATCCGCTATTGCCGGATAAAGCCGAAGCGCCGCAGGCTGAAGGTCGTTCGGCCCCAATCCGCAGTCAGAAGGCCTGAATTCCCCGTAAACGGCTGGAGTAGACGAGAATATCCCGGGACTGAACACCTCAATATCATTCGGCGAAGGAAGTTCCGCGATGCCAAGCTCTTTCAATGTCGCATCATCAATCTTGCGCACCCGCTCACCACGTCCCTCCATGAGAACCGGACAGCCCATCACCAATGCCGGGACGTCGCTGCCTATCTCCGCGGCGATTTCGCATAGTCGTCCGCAAGAAAAATTCACCCCCCACATTAAATTCAATGCATTCAAGACCGCCGCCGCGTCCGAACTGCCACCGCCCAGTCCTGCGCCTGACGGAATATGCTTCTCGATCAAAATGCGGACACCCAACTTGCGACCTGTCGCATTCCTGAGAGCGACAGCAGCACGGTACGCAAGATTTTTCTCCTGTGGCACATCTACACCTTCTGCGGAGCATGTGATCTCGCCGGCTTCTTCAAGCGTAACAAGGTCGTGCAATGCGACAGGCAGAACTATGGACCTGAGATCATGATATCCGTCCGGACGGACACCAAGCACCTCAAGCGTCCAATTTATCTTTGCATGGGCCTTGACTGTCATTTTTCCACCAAGAATCACTGTTGCAATGCGTCCATATCAAGAAGCTCCTCGTAGAACGCCGCCTTGGCCGACTCTATGTACGGCATGAAGAACCATTGCGCCAATCCACCGACCAACGGCAACATCCCGGCGAACATCACAAGGACCACCCAGCCGATGAAGCTCAACAGCATGTAGAAATAACGCATCTTATGGCCGTCCATCAGCCGGCGCGACTCCGTAATACACTGATTCGCGCTCCAGTCCGGATGATCCACGGCGATGAACTCTGTCATAGCATAGGAGCAGTACTTCACTAGACCAGGCACGACAAACAGAAGAGACCAAAGATGAAGATAGGTGATCTTAACCATTTCGGTCCATCCCATCTTCCACCCGTGCCCCCATCCCGACAAGGCATGGCCGACAGTCAATCCACGACGCATGGCCGCAATCGCCATCGCCGCCTGCCCCCACATGATGAATCCGATGGGATACATGGCCAACAGGGAAACGACCAGCACGGCAGCCCCCAACGGAAGCATTACACCCGGATCCATCAGCAGTCCGATTTCTGGCTGCCCCCCCGGAGCAAAAAACGGCGCTATTCCCGACACGCCTATCCCGACGCCAAGAACAGCGCCCAGAGGAATCGACACGATAACCGCCACCATCATCAGTAGCAGGTACGCCGACACATAGCGCAGATACTGTCCGTTCTCGCCAAGCGCACCCCATGCCTCGGCACGGATTTCAGCGGATGTCTTCATACCCTCTTCTCGAGAAGCTTCGCGCACCTGATCCATCTCCTTCTGTTTCATGAATAGCGGATATTATACACCAATTTGAAGAGCTTATCCGTTTTGCCGGACAGAAACATCTGCAAGGTAAAAAAAAAACGACGGTTCCGTGCGGCGAATAAGCCAGATTCTGTTCACGCCTTTAAGCGCTCCGGTCATTCATCTAAGCGATCAACCCGGAACTTAACCTGCATCCCGAAAGACGCCGGATCGGACGGGCAGCCCGTTCAGTTCCCTATTTGATCTTGCTCCGAGGAGGGTTTACCCTGCACGCGTCGTTTCAGCCGCGCCGGTGGTCTCTTACACCGCCATTTCACCCTTGCCCCTGCGGGCGGTCTATTCTCTGTGGCACTTTCCATCGCATGGGATCGCCCCATGCCTCCCGTCCTTTACGAACGGGTCCTCAACCCTGTGGAGTCCGGACTTTCCTCATCCTTGCGGATGCGACCGGTCACTCGCACGGAACCGCCGAAAATCAAAGATCTCTGTAGAGCATGCGACCGCAATTCGTGCAGGCGACAAGCTCCATCTTATGCTCGACCATCTGCTCCGTGGACGGGGGAACCGTGAGATGGCACCCTTCACACACGGATTCTGAACTGAGCTGTACCGCAACAGGCCAACGCCTCGTACGCAGACGCTCATAGTAGAGAAGCGTGCGAGGATTGACGAGCTTTGCCTTCTCGGCGCGCTCGGCGGAAAGCTGATCAAGCTCAGCCTTCACCTCTGCGATGCGCACATCAATCTCCCTGCAGAAATCATCCACACCGCCCGCCTCGCCGCTGGCAGTCTCCTCGGCCTCCTTGACGGCTCGCTCAAGGCGTGGATATTCATCCATCATCGCATAGGCACGGGCCTCTGCCTCGTCAGCCTCGTGCTCAAGACCCTCTATGGCCATCGCCAACTGCTGGTATTCCTTGTTGGAGGACGCGGACGCCTGAAGAATCTTCAACTCACGCACACGATCTTTCGCCGCCGCCGATTCAGCCTCAGCATCCTTGACCCTCTGCTGCACAACCGCCAACTGATTCTTGGCAATATCAAGACTGGCGTTTACGCCCATCAAACGTGCCGATTCCTGTGCTTTGCGACGAGGAAGATCCTTGGCCTCGCGCTCGAGTTCACGGATACGCCCATCGACATCCTGCAAGTCGATCACCGTCTGAATCGGATTCACCTTTACCTCCTTGTTTCCCAAAAGAAAATTGCGCGTAGTATATCAACTTTCACACTTCAAATCAAGCGAGTTGTACATTTCCGCCCTTTTTGCGCACAGTTAGCCTTAAGGATATTCACACCAACCCACCGTTTGCCGAGACACCCTGGCGAGTACGGCATGGCGACCGGCCACAAAGTGATGCGTCAGTCCCGCTTCGCCTGCTTGAGCCAGTATTTAAGGACCGCGACCTGACGAATCGTGTCGGTATAGGCATCGCCAACCGTATTCTCAAGCGTATACCAACCGTCATACCCCCGTGCGGCGACCGTCTTTACAATCTTTTCGTTCGGAACTGCGCCAAGGCCAAGCGTTGCGTACTTGCGGTTATTTTCATGCGTCTGGTCCTTGAGATGCACATGTGCGATGCGGTCCTTTGCGTATTCCATCATCTCAAGAATGTCCTCACCCCGTCCAGCGTAGTAGAGATTGCCGGAATCGAGCGCAAACTTGAGTTCGGGTATTTCATCAAGGAATCGCTTGAGGTACTTCATGTGCGAACCGGGGTTCATTGGACCTCCGAAATCCTCCACAGTGATTGTGATTCCGCGCTTTTTCGCCTCTGCCACAAACATTTTCATCGAGCTGAGGTCCTTTGCGAACTCCGCCGCCTCGTCACCACCCTTGGTGAAATGCGATGGCACCACCATTACGCGCGGCACGCCGTACTTCTCAGCCTGATCAAGGCAGCGCTTGCAGTCCGCCGCACCGTTATCGGGGCCAAACATCCTGGGAAAGAAGTAGAAATTGATCGGCTTGAGCTTCGAGGCCGCCAGCTCAGGAAGAGCCTTGTCATCTGGACCTATGTCGAAGCCTCGCACGCCAAGATCATAGAGCCTGTTCGCAGCCTCGGTGAGAGATATGTTCTGCTGCCTTGCCGTGTTCTTTATGAAGTGCGCAAACACGGAGATGTTGAACTGCTCGGAATCTGAGCAAGGGCAGCTACACCCGATAGAACAGCACCCGGCGAGCATCGCCGTCAATACAGCAGCGGAGATAAGTTTTATGAGTTTCATTTCTTTTCCTTTCCCGGTTTTCGTTGTCGGTTCGTCTATTGGAGGCCCGTGCCGTCAATAGTTTCAACGGCCTGGTATATTACCATTTTGACGGCTCCAATTCAAAACGTAAATTCATCGCGACTTTCCGTGAGTCCTTCGGACCACGTATCGCAAGACGGACCAATCTCGAATATGATATAATCTGCGGCGATGGTTTACGCGATCATATCCGACATTCATGCGAATGCTATTGCGCTTTCAGCCGTGCTGGAAGACGCATGTCGCCGCGGAGCAAGAAAAATACTCTGCCTTGGCGACGTAGTGGGCTACGGTCCCGAACCCGAATCTGTCGCAACCACAATCCGTACCCGCGCCGCCTTGACACTCGCCGGAAACCATGACGACGCCGTGTCCGGCAGGCTCGACGCATCTGACTTCATAGACCTCGCGGCGGATGCCGTGTCTCGCCACAGGGAAGCGCTCTCCGAAGAGAACCTCGCCTGGCTGAAAAACCTTCCGTACACATATAGGAGCAGGTCATTCTGCTGCGCCCATGGAGACTTCACATCCCCGGAAACGTTCGAATACGTATCAGAGGAAAGCGAGGCCGCGGCAAATTTTGCGGCGACGGGGACGCAGCTGATGTTCGTGGGTCATTCACATGTGCCTGGCATCTTCCTCACAGGGGCAAGCGGCCGGGTCTATTCCCTGCCGCCGACCGATTTCACCCTCGAAGAGGGCAAGCGCTACATCGTGAATCCCGGCAGCGTCGGCTATCCTCGCACAGACGGCAGCGTCTGCGAATCGACGTACGTGCTGTACGACGACGCCGAAAAGACGGTCACGTTTAGGCATCTTCCATTCACAGTGAGATCTGTCATGCAGACGGGCCGCAACCCTAAACGCATGAAGAAGCGCACCATCGCGGCGATCATATGCGCAGCGGCGATGGCGGCCGGAGCTGCGGCCTGGATGCTTGCGCCTGATGAACGCATTGAGACCGTGACTGAGGTATTCACAAACAATGTCACGAGAGTCGTCGAGAAGAAGGTGACAGAAGTCGTCGCAATCGCCAAGGTAGATCGTTCGCAGAGCCTCCCGTTGCCGTCTTCCGCCGGGAAGGTTAGGATAGAGACAAAACTCGCAAAAGGCTCGCCGGCAGCTCAGCTTCAGCTCACGTTCAGGGATGCGACCGGCAAGATCCTGTGGGAGGAGCGATGGACCGTCAAGAAGAGCAAGAAGGCAATGGTGAGGGTTCCGGATGGCGCAACATCCGCAATGCTGTCCGCCGGCAGAGCCGGCGGTGACGCCCCTGCCATATTCGATACGTTCAAGCTTTACCCAAAGCAATGACCGCATTCTGTCGCAACCCACTATCTCCAGACGGCGATCCGTCTGGAGACCACCACATTACCGAACCGTCAATCGGTCAGAAACACATCACCAGCATGCGGTGGTCCGAGACCGGCGCCTCCGGTGCCAGGAAACGGGACTGACACTGCGAAAACCCTTTGTAGAACACATAATCCAGCGTCGAATCAGGATAACGCGTATTTCCAGGATGCGTACCGCGTTCGGATGGGGCTGCTCCGTCCCAGCCATCCTTGAACCCCGCCGCCTCCAACGTCTGGAATATCCGTTCGTTCCTAAACGCTTTCTGGAACCTGTCGGAATTGAAATCCCCGGCGATCAGAATCCTGTCCGCATTGCAGCGCTTCGCCGCCGCAAGCACCTGACGAATCCCCGCATCTCGCTTCTGCATATTCTCCAGCATCTTCTCCTGCTTCCGTGCACCATAGTTGCTTTTCAGGTGAACGCAGAAGCATGCGATCCGCCCATCCTTACCTCCATCCAGAAGCGCGTAGGCGTAGCCTCGCGGTACAAACAGTCCTTCCGATCTTTTGGAATACTTCCATTCCGCCTCTATCACAGGCATGTCGGTCAGAATGCCAAGCTGCTGCCACTGCAGACGGTTGTCGCGGAAATCCCGGAACGCGCTGGCTACGGCGACCTTCAGGTTGGTGTCGCCGATAGCCGTCACAAGATTCGAGCACGCCTGGGCATCACGCATCTCCTGCAGGAACATGACTCTGCCCGCCCCCTTCAGATTGGCGCGTATCACATCCGCCGCATCGGCGATGTTCGCCGCCTCCACTCGGCGCGAAGCCCTATGCTCGGCGCGGCCGGAAGGAAACCATTTCAGATTCCAGCTACCCGCGAGTACGGCGAATATCAAGATTGACTTCAGCATGGTGCAGACATTTCATCCGCTTGCACTACAGGGACGACAGTGCATCTTCCATGAGATTGCGGGCGTTGGAATCCCTCAACTGGGCAGATGCGGATCCAAGCACGATCACAATCGCCCTGCGTCCATTGCGTCGGCCGGTCAAGACAACCGAACTTCCACCCGCATGGATGTAGCCGGTCTTGAGCCCGTCCACAGCCTCCGTACCATCCGGATTGACGATCTTCCACTTGTCCATCCGCATGACGTTATTGTGGTTTATGATGTTCTGGCCGTTCGGCATCGTCCATGTCTTTCGCGAAGTGTATCTGAGAAGCTCCGGATGCTTCTCCAGTATCTCACGAGCCAGCTTCGCCTGATCGTAGCAGGTCGTGATGTTGAATGACTTCCACGGATAGCGCCGGCCGGAGTTCGGCGGCAGACCGTTCGGATTGTGATAGACCGTTTTTTCCATGCCGAGGGATTTCGCTTTCGCATTCATCCTTGCCACAAACCCATCCATGCTCCCCGATGAATGTTCGGCAAGAGCGACTGCGGCATCGTTCGCGCTGCGGATCATCAGTGCATAGAGGAGTGTATCCACAGACCACGCGACCGGTTTTCTGGTTTTGAGATCATGGAATCCTATTATGCTCGGTTCCATCCGCAACGCCATAGGCCCTGCAGACACCATGGAATCAAGACCGTAGCGACCCGCCTTCACGTCTTCCAGAACAAGAAGCGCTGTCATCAACTTCGTAACGCTTGCCGGACGCGCAATGGCATCGGCGCCATCTGCAAAAAGTATGCGCCCCGTATTCGCATCCATGGCAAGCGCCCCCACATACGGATCCCTGCGGTAGGGGCTGACCGACGATGATACGGCCCTTCCCCGCGCGTAACGTTTCGTCACAGCCTTCTTTGGAGGGTGTTTTGCCTTCTGGATCCGCTTCACGGGATTCCGCTTTGTCGCCGCCTCGGACGCAAGTGGCGACAAAGCTACCGCCGCACAAAGCGAAAGCACGGCATACGCCCCGAACCATGGCACATGAAAGACGCTGTGTTGAAATCTATACATATGAATGAAGCCCTTTGAATATTCTGGAAAAGTTCACCCACGTAAGCGTGAGGATTATCATCACCGCACCGAAACGCAGCATCCATTTGGACATGACCGCACTTTTGCGGAAATGGAAATATGCGGCGAATGTGAGCCATGTCGCAAGCGACCACATCTCCTTGGGATCGTACTGCCACCAGTCGCCCCAGCATATCTTGCCCCATAGCGCACCAAGGACAAGAGCAAGCGTCATGAGAAAGAAACCCAAAGGGACAAGGCGTACCCCTATGCCAAACGCCGCAAAAATCAGTATCGCATAGGATATGATATACGCTCCTACATGCGGCACCAAAAGCGGGCTCTGCAGGGCTGGGACCAATTCCTTGACCAGAAGAACGCGACCCGCTATCCACAAAGGAAGTGTCACGACCGCCATGGCGGCGGCGAACCTGGCGAACCCAACCATCAACGCGACAGAGGAAGGCCGACCTCCCTCCATTCCAACCCTCTTTCCAAAACCACTCACAAAGCAACCCCTGCACATCATAGCCGATCCAAGAAGAAGGAACATCCCGGCAAGGGAGGCCATCGGGAGGAATGGATCGCGGACCGCCTCTATCACCGTGTAGGATTCATGGACGGCATCGTAAGAGTTCTGGTACAGCCACCAGCCGTTCCACCGCAGCGGATGGTTTACTGATATTTTGGCGTGAACCGCCTCGGGCTTGCGATTCCGGCTGTCCATTCCCGATATCACATGCACATCGCTTATGTATTGTCGAGGCCTGCCGTCGGAATACTTCGGCACCTCAAATCCCTTCAGCACCATCACTCCACCGTCAAGCGCCGCACTTTCGCCAGGCTTGAGCGACACCTGCATTCTGGGCGGCATGAACGCCGCCTTCAGCGCAAGGGCGCCAACGGCGAGCAGAAAACCAAGATGAAGAAAATGTTTTGCCATTGCCCGCGATTATACCACAAAGCACTTGATTAACCGAATATTCTTGCCTCAATGCTCTCTTCGCCGATTAGGACGCAATTCCGGCGACAGACCAGAAAATCCACCGTCTAACGTCCTAATACCAACGACATCTTCGTTTTGAACTCCCCGATGGAAAAGCGGGCCGCGTTTTTCCTGCAAAGGTCAGACGACCAGGTGCGCGCTTCAAAACACTCGATAGCCGAGCAGAGTGATTGAATCGACCCTTCGGAAAAGAAAAGTCCGGTGGAGCCATAGTCAATCGTTTCAAGGGCTCCTCCCTCTCCGCGGGCGATCACCGGCAGGCCTGACGCCTGCGCCTCCACAGGAATAATGCCGAAATCCTCCACTCCCGGGAATAGAAGCGCACGAGCACAGGAAAACATCCTCCTCAATCCATCATCCGACACACGGCCAAGAAACATCACGTCGCCGCATCCGCCTACTCTCCGCTCCAGTCTTTCACGCATCTTGCCATTCCCGACGACAACAAGCTTCCGCCCCATCCGCAGACAGGCCTCCACAGCGAGATCGGGGCGTTTATAATCACGGAGTTCGCCGGCATATAGATAATATGATCCGGGTTCAATGCCTGAAGGAAGCGGAACGGACGCATCCTCGCCGAAAAAATCCACGTCGACAGGAGGATGTACCACCATTGATTCACGACCGTATATGCGTTTGATGCGCTCGGCCACAAATGCGGAGTTCGCGATGAATCGATCCACGGATTCGGCGCTTTTCATGTCTTCGCGCCGTAGATACCCCGTAAACACCTTCATTGCGATCTTGCCTCCAAGACCAGCGGTGCGGTAGTACTCGTCATGCATATCCCACAGATAGCGCATGGGGGTGTGACAATAGCATATGTGACGCGCACCGACCGGCTTTCTGACGCCTTTGACCGGCCCCGATTCGCTGGAGAGGATCAAGTCGTAGCCTTCAAGGTTCAGCGCACGCGTCGCGGTCGGCATGAGCGGCAGATAAACCTGCGGATGACGTCGCCCGAGCGGCAACCGCGCGACAAGCGACTCCCGCACAGAATGCCCCCAAAGATGATGCGGCGAAACTTCCCCGAATGCACTTGGAACATAGGCATGCGTGAAAACATCCGCATCAGGCAACATGTCGCCCAGCGCGGCAAGCACCTTCTCGCCACCGCGCATATTCGTGAGCCAGTAATGCAGCAATGCCGTTTTCATATGCACCCCATGAGCAAAAGGCGATCAAGCGGATCAAGCGATGCTGCAATCCTAATTTAGAGGCTCGACTGCGAGAAGATCGACATCCAACTCTCCTTCAAAGACGACACGAACCGGTCCTGTGAGGGTAAAACCGGTTCCTTGCGACTGACGATAGTCGCCGTCAACCACAAGATCATAACCTTGCGAAGACCGGATATGCATCGGCAGAGACATTCCGTGCGCCTCTACTCCGGCAACGGCCGTCGCGACGGCTCCGGTTCCGCATGCACCAGACTCTGCCTCAACGCCACGTTCATACGTGCGTATCAACGCCTTTGACGGAGGGATGTATTGGACGAAGTCCACGTTTGTTCCATTCGGGGCAAACTCGGACGAAAGCCTAAGTGCCCGTCCGGACCTTGCCACATCCACCTTCGTGACATTCGCCACGGGGACGATGAAATGAGGCACGCCGACAACCAGATAATCGCCCGTCACCGACATGGAGCCGTCCTCGCCACATACCGCTGCACATCCATATCTGCGGCATTTGGGCTCTGGCATCCACACTTTCACAAGACCATCGTCAACTATTTCCGCATCCACCAGACCCGCGCCAGTCTCGAATGTCATGCAGTTGGACTTTACCGCCCCTATGCGCTTCGCAAACGCCGCCACGCATCTAGACCCATTCCCGCACAGCTCTGCCTCAGTACCGTCTGGATTGTAGAACGCCATGCGAAAGTCCGCCCTCTGGGACCTACGCACAAGAATCACACCTTCGCACCCAATCCCCGTGCGATCCGCCGCCATTGCGGCTATAAGGCTTCCACGCTCCGGGAAAGTCTCGTCACGGTCGTCAATCAGCACAAAGTCGTTTCCGGCCCCGTGCATCTTGGTAAAACGGATCTTATTCACTGCTGACCTCCAAAGATCGACCAGAACGCCGAAGTAGAAACATCGGGCGTGTCGGGAGTTTCATTGCCGCCGGTGAGCTTGACGAGGTCCGCTAGGATATTCAAAGCCTCAGTCAACACGACATCGTCCTTCTTCGCATCCTTGTCCTTACTGGGCAGTCCCTCGTCTGCAAACTCCTCGTCTCCGAACTCGGCGGCATCTTCGGCCTTGCGCATTTCGCGCTCCTCCCGCATCTGGGCTAGACGCTTGTTGCGTTCGAGAGAGACCGTCTTTGACTCGGAGTTCTCGCGGAAGAGCTTCACCAGTTTCATGTGGGCCTGATACTTGGGATTTGCCTTCAGACGCTCATCGGAAATGGCCTTGAGCGCACCGACATACCCGTTTAGGTTCCATATCTGCGGATGCGGAGCACCGCCGACACGCGTCCACGGAAGAGCGTTGGGGAGTTTGTCCTCACCGATGTCCAGTTCCTCAAGGAAACTGGGCAGGTTGATGTCCGCATCAACGCCCCTGCTCTGTGTGGAGCTGCCGTTGATCCGGTAGAAGCGGGATGTCGTGACCTTGACCGATCCGTATTTCTCCGGTCCGATCCGCGATATGACCTCCTGCACAGTCCCCTTCCCATGGGTTGAATGGTCACCGATCACGAGCGCGCGTCCCGTATCCTTGAGGACGCCGGCGACGATCTCGGACGCCGATGCCGATGCGCGGTCGGTAAGCACGATGAGCGGCTTGCGGTAGGCGAAGCATGGCTGATCGGCAAACACGGGCAGAGCCTGGATCCCGCGCGGATCGCGTATCAGCACGACGGGAATCGGATTGCCGCGGTAGGACGGCCACAGGAAGAGCTGAGCAAGGAACACCGCCTCCGGAAGCGCACCGCCGCCGTTACCGCGCAAATCGAGGATCATGCCGTCGGAATCGATGGCGTTGAAATGCGCGACATGCTTAGCCACATCGAACGAGCACGAACGGAAGGACGGATCGTCCGGCTGCTTGTCGAACGTACGGTAGAAACTCGGAAGCTTCACGTATCCGAACCTGTTCGTCACGCCGTTCATAACAACCTTCTCGACGCGTCCCGTGGCGGCCTGCTCCTCCAGCTTGATCTCATCGCGGATGATTGCGATCCGCTTGCGCGTCGCGCCGGACGGATCGCTGCGAGGAATGATCTCAAGGACAACCTTGGTCCCCTTGGGCCCGCGGATCTTCTTTATGGACTTGCGCATCGGCTTGTACATCACGTCCTCGATGGGACCGTCGCCCTGACCGACGCCCACGATCTTGTCGCCACGCTTTATGCGCTTGTCGCGGTCCACAGGGCCACCCTTCATGACCTCCACAATCTTGAGCGCACCGTCATCCATCGAAAGCACAGCCCCGACACCGCAGAGCGAAAGCGACATGTCCATGTCGAAATCCTCCTTGCGTGTCGGCGTCATGTAATCGGAATGCGGATCGTATGCCTGGCATATCGCGCTCATGTAACGCTGAAAAACCATCTCCTCGTCCGGCTCAGTCAGCACCTGGACGTACTGGCGGTAGCGTTTGAGGAGATTGTCCCTCGGAGTCAGCTCCGGCTCCTTGAAGTCGTCCTCGTCATCCTTCCTGTCCTCAGCCTTTCCCTTTGGCTCCTCAGTCTTTGGCCTCTTCGCCTTCTCGGCCTCTTCCCTGTCCGCCTCTTCCTTGTCCAACTGGCGGCCAAGGACGATTGAAAGCATCTCGTTCTTTATGCGCTTGCGCCACAGCTCATCCTGTTCCGCAACCGTCTCCGGCCATTCGGCGTCCTTGCGCTTCCAGGTATAGTCCTCATCCACCGAAAAATCGAACTCCGTGGTGAGCAGAAGATTCGTCACGTAGTTCACGCGGTCCGCAATGCGCCTAAGAAACACCTTGTGCATGTCATACACGAATGACACATCGCCCCTTGCCACAGCATCGTCAATGCCGCGCTCCATGGTCGAGAACCCGTCTATATCGGACTTCAGAAACACCATTCGGCTGAAATCGTAACTGGATACGAGATTGGTCCACGCGCGCCGACTCATTTCATCGTCGAACTGGCGACGAAGCACATGCTTGCGTTCAAGGCGCTTCACAACCTCCTGCGCCACCTTCCCGTAATACGGCAGGGGCTTCAGTTCCGCCGGGGCATTCGTCTGCGCCATGACCGTAGCGCAAAGAACCGCCGCAAGCGTAGTCAGAAACATTTTTTTCACGTAATCTCTCCTCATTTCAGGTCTATTTCCTCGTCTCTATCAGCTGCACAAGCCTTGACAGCTCGTTAGGAGACAGAACGCAGGGTTGAGTCGCGAACCATTCGTTTATGGCATTCGCATTGAGTACCTTCACCGGACCGCACTGCGCAATCCCGGCGGCAAACGTATCGGACGCAAAGCACACAACCGGCACGACCGTGACGTCGAACCCGATTTTCTTCATAGTCATGCGGACCCTGTCCGCCTCGCGCTGGGTCTGCGCCACCGGGTCCCGCGACGGCAGAGTGCCATTCACCAGAACATGCCCTTCCACAATCTCCACGGTCCCCTGCCACCATTTCGTCTCGATTGAAAACACGCCGGCTGGTCCGGCGACGACATGGTCCACATGCTCGCTTCCCGCCTCGAAATCATTGAACACATGATAGTCGTCCGGCAGTGACGCAAGGATGTTCGCGACTCGCTCCTCGCCCCTTGCGCCACGGAAGAAACTCTCCACACGGCGAAGCCCCTTCTTCCAGTAGACGGTCAGCGCAATCAGCGATGCAACGAACATGGCGCCGAAAAGCCACGGATGCGACCCCAAAATCAGCGAAGCAAGAAAAGCCCCCATCATCACAAACGAAAGGAACAGCGGCCAGAGTGAGAGGACCGTTCCTCTCACTCTCGCCCATTCGCCCGCAACTCCGTATTGTCTAGCCATACCGTCTCCTGTTTACCCTAACTGTCCGCCAACCGCCGCCGTATCGCCTGCGCAACAGATTCAGCGTCAAAACCATGCTCACGCTCAAGTTCATCCACAGTTCCATGGCACACCGCCGCATCCGGCCATCCGAACCGCAGATCGGCGCCTATACCCTCTCCAAAACCACCGCATACGACTCCGTTCTCCAACGAAACCGTCAGCTTCGCGCCGTCAACCTTTTCAGGCAAAGGCTTCACGCTCACGACAGGCACCACCTTTGCGTCAATCCCGTCTGAGGCGAGCAGTTCCCTCACTTTGCGGGCCTTCCGTACCTGATCGCCTACGGCAAGCAGACGCACGGCGCACGGAGCGTCGTCGTCCGAGCCCACCGAAACATCCGCTCGCGACGGAGCTGTGCCTCTCGGATAGCGGATCGCGACAGGCCCGCCGGACGCCAGTGCAGAATCGAGCGATTCCTTCAGTCCCTCCGCACAGGCGGGAGCCTTAATCGTCATGCCCGTAAGCGGTTTGAGCAACGGAATGTCGTACATGCCATGGTGCGTAAAGCCGTCTGCTCCGACGCATCCGGCACGGTCGATTGCAAACACGACAGGAAGCCCCTGCAGACACACGTCATGCTGAATCTGGTCTATCGAACGCTGAAGAAACGTGGAATACAGCGCAACAACGGGCTTCATCCCGGACTTTGCCAGCCCTGCGGCGAACGTGACTGCCATCTCCTCGCATATCCCAACATCAAAGAAACGCCTCGGGAACTCTCTTGCAAATCTCGCGAGTCCCGTACCATCCTTCATCGCGGCGACAACCGCACACACCTTGTCGTCTTTGCGCGCCGCTTCGATGAGCGCATCGCCAAACACATCACTCCACGACTTCCGTCCCTTGGGTTCTGTCTGTTCGCCGGCAAGGGCGGACTTTATGTCAAACGGCCCCACTCCATGCCAAATGGTCGGATTGAGCTCTGCCGGAGCGAAACCCTTTCCCTTTGTGGTCACGACATGCAGCAGCACCGGACGCTTGTCCTCCTTCGCCACCATGAGCGCCGAGGTCAAGGACTTCAGATCGTGTCCGTCGACAGGTCCTACATAGCGCAATCCAAGCGTTTCGAACAGCGAGTTCTTTAGCCAGAACGACTTCACTATCTGTTCGAGATGGTGGTAGACGGAACGCAGGAACGTGAGCCTCATCCTGTGTCCCATTCGCTCCGCCGCCGCCTTTACTCGATTGTAGCGCACGTCTGAAAGTATCCGTCCCAGCATGCGCGCCACGCCACCGACGTTCTTGGATATCGCCATCGCATTGTCATTCACGACCACGATGAGACGCTCTGCGAGCGACGCGCAATTGTTGAGGGCCTCGAGCGATTCGCCGTTAGTCAGCGAGGCGTCTCCTATCACCGCAACAACGTGTCCACCGCCGATCCTGTCACGCGCCGCCGCCATGCCGGTCGCCGCCGCAAGCGCTGATCCGGCATGCCCGGCAATGAACGCGTCATACGGAGATTCGGCGGGGTTGGGGAATCCCGATACCCCTTTATGCCTGCGCAATGCGCCAAAGCCATCGCCTCGGCCTGTGAGTATCTTCCATGCGTAGGCCTGATGGCCGACATCCCACAGCACCTTGTCTTCCGGAGGATTGAACGTACGGAGAAGCGCGATCGTAAGCTCCACCGTGCCCAGTGACGCCGCCAGGTGTCCGCCGTTCGCCGCCACCGAATCAATGATCTTCCTGCGGACGCTTTCCGCAAGTTCCGGCAACTGCGCCTCGGACAAAGATTTCACTTCCTCGAGCGTCATGTCTTCCTTCCCCCCATGCGGCGGTCGCGTCCTGCAAAGGCTTCAAGTGCGGCGGTGAAATCATCCCTGCCGAAATCAGGCCAAAGGACATCGGTCATCCAGAACTCGGCGTAGGCGCTTTCCCAGAGCAGGAAATTCGACAGGCGGAATTCGCCTGACGTACGGACTATCAGATCCGGGTCTGGAACGTCCGGCGCATAAAGATACCGTCGGAAAATTTCATCTGCCGGAGCGACGTATGCCTCTATCTTTCCATCCCTCACATCCTGCGCGTACCGCATGGCCGCGTCGGCAATCTCCGCGCGCCCGCCATACGAGACCGCAACCTGGAGATTCAGCCTGGAACAACCCGCCGTACGCTTCTCCGCAGTCGCGATCTGTCGCTGAAGCGCTTCCGGAAGATCGCTCTTGCGTCCGATCACCCTCACCCGGACATCCTTCTTGACGAAAAGGCTCACTTTGGTGCGCAGAAGCAGCCCCATCAGTTTCATCAAGCCATCGACTTCCTCGGCCGAACGCTTCCAGTTCTCGGTCGAGAATGCATAGAGCGTAAGGTAATCCACACCGGACTCCATGCACCAGTCGATGACCTCCAGCACCTTTTTTGCGCCGGCGCGATGCCCCTCCAGACGAATCTTTCCGTGCGAAGCGGCCCAACGACCATTGCCATCCATGATGATGGCCACGTGTTTAGGCTGTTTTTTCACGCTCAATCTCCGAATATAAGGGACTCTTCATAATCAGTCGCCAATTATAGCATATTTCGGAACCCTCTGACGTTCTTCGCTGCATACTCACACCTTCTTTAGCAGCGTAGCCGCGTTACGACATCGCACGCAATTCCGCGCGCTTGAGGACGTTCAGCTCAAAGTATGGGCAACGGATCCTCTTCATCATTGCCCGGCCCCTTCAGGCCGGACCCGTCAAGGCTTCATTGACAACACAATGTCGCCATAATGCGTATTTATCAACCCTTAAATTGCATAACGGCAATCTTACCCGTCTTGCCATCAACTTTAATCGTTCCCTGCGATTGCAGCGCACCAATGATCGGCGCTACGTCTGGCGCCGGCACATGATAAGTCGTACGCAGCATAGCATTCAGCGTCTTTAGGTTAACTGCCTTCAGACGACCGCTTCTCAAGTCCGCCGAAACGACAATGACGGTCTCGCGCCGATACGCTTTTCCGGCAGAAACCGTCGCCTGCAGCACCCCGTCTTGTGGCGACAAAGCCTCGAATTCGCCTTTGTCGTACCAGATGGCACGACACTTTGCACAAACGTCGATATCAATGTGCTTCTTGCCAGACGACACTTTCAGCAGACTCATCGACGATCCGCAAATGGGACACACGCATCCTGGCTGTTCATGCTTCTGCGCTACGGAAATCATTTCGGACATGCTTTCTCTGCTTACAACATTTTTCAGCGCATCTATCTTGGACGACATGCCGCCGCATGAAGCACATGTAAGGCATTTGACATTAGATTTTGTCCATGCAACCGTCAACTTGCCGCCACAGCGCGGACAAAGCGCCGCCAGTGATTTGGTGCTGTCTGTCGAAGCCCCCGCGCCTTCCGGATGAAGTTCAAAGAACTTTGTACATGCATTGCGAAAACTCGCAGGGGTCTTGGGCCCGCCCATACCGTATGCCGCCTTTCCTCCCTCGCGGATCTTTGAGGCGAGCGCGGAAAAATCGCTGTCGCTTGAAACGATGCAGATTCCCTCGCACGGACTCCGGTACAGGAACTCCATCGCGTCTATCACCAGCGCAATGTCGGCCACGTTTTTCTTTGAGACGTTGCTTACCTGCGGCCGTGCAACGACGCCGAATTCTCGCTGCGCCTTAACCCATCCACCGTTGGAATTGAAGCAGTTCACCATACCGTATGCCCGGCGGGCAATCGGAGCTCCAATGGCGTACGCCTTCTTGAAAATTTCGCCGGCCAACGCGGCGCTGATGTTATCGGCGTCAATTAAAACCGCCAGACGCTGTTCAGCATATGTTGCCATGCACAAATCCTTTTTATCCTTGGAATAACCTTCAACGGCCTCGATTATACCACAAACCGACACCTCTTTGGCTTCTCTTTAGTTTCCATCGATTTCTCCTCGCCCGATGCCGACGCCCGCACGAGAAAGCCCGTTAAGAACGCGCCTGCACCGATTTCCGGACGGCAGACGGCCTGGTAGGGTGAAAGTGGATTTTTCACTTCAGCACGTCCCTTCCTCCTTTGACCGACATGCAGTCGTCAACACGACTGACACAGAACACCCCGCCGTATGCGTTCGCATACCCGCAAATCCACTCAAGATACTCGTCGTGCCACGACTGCTTGAACTCTAATCGTCTGTGTTTCTTTCTTCATCACCGCACCTTTTCAGAAGATTATACCACACTGCCGCGCTCTTCAAACGCCATCTGCCGTCAAACTTAATCCGTCAGTCTGCGCAGCTCTTCGCGGATGCGCTCGGCCTCTTCAGCGTCACCATGCATGACGGCATACTCAAGCAGGGCGTCAAGTCGCTTGATCGCCTCTATCGTGTCGTCTCTCTGCGGCATCGCCATAGTCTCTACTCTACCAATGGGGTCCCTTTGTAGGCCATGAGCTATTTCACTCTGTTCTTCCTTTGCGTCGGCACGGTAGACTTTACCTTGTTTTCCCTCTTCAAGAACGCTGTCACCTGTGACTTCTCCGGCAACTGCAACTGATATTTCGAGACGAAGAGTTTAGGATCGATAAAGGTGTTCACGTATTCCATCGTTTCATCACCGACTGCCGTACAAAGCAATATCCCAACAGGTGGATTGTCGTCGGGTTGCATCATGTGCTTGCGATAATAGGCCATATATATGCCAAGTTGAGATGCGTCCGCATGATTGAACTTCTTAGCCTTGAGTTCAATCAGCACATGGCATTTCAGAATTCGGTGATAGAACACAAGATCGATACGTTCATACGAATCATCAATAAGAATCTTCTTCTGGCGAGCCTCAAAGCACATGCCGGTCCCCATCTCAAGGATGAACTCCTTAAGATGGCCAATAATACCATTCTCCAAATCCTTTTCTTCCCACACATCCTGTGGCTTGAGATTCAGGAACTCCAACACATTCTCGGTCTTGATAAATCCTGCCACGTCCAGTTTCTCCGCCTTGACGTGCGTTATCTGGGAAAGCTTGTGCGGATTCTTGCTCCAGCCGCTACGCGCATAATACAAGCTCCCTATCTGACGTTGCAATTCGCGAACACTCCAAGTACCCCGAATCGCCTCGAATGCGTAAAATGTCCGCTGCAGATCGTCATCAAGCCGAACCAGCTCACGAATATGTGAATAAGACAGGCGGTTGAACAACGCTTCGGCGGATATTCGAATCTCGTCACCATATTCCACCAGTAATCCGTTCGGCGAAGATTGGCTACACGCTGTGTAGCTTTTGTCCGGCAACGCCAAAGTCGGGGCGTCCACCAAAAGGCTACACGCCGTGTAGCCTTTTCCAAAACGCTCACGTAAATAGGCCTCGACTTCAAGTCCCACTTCTGGATAAACCTTGTAGAAGGCACGATAATTCTTCAAACTCGGCAAGGCGAAATTGGCGTTGTTCAGACGCGCCGCCAGTTTCTTCAACAAACCTGCACCGTATTTCGCGCGGTCTGCGCCATGCTGCTCGTACTCGACGATGTAGTAGCCCGTGAGCCACGCACGTGTCGTCACGCTACGGTTGATGACCACAAGCGCATCCTGCTGCAACGCGTCCGACGTCGCCTGAATACGCCCGACCAGGACTTCAAAGTCATTTTTCTTTTTGCTACGCATGTTTCACCTCCATCATCTCACTCTCATCGTCGGCAATCTGTTTCTTAGGTTCTTCAAGTGTCATACCGCACCTTCACTGGATGTTTTACCACAAGACATGCCATTTCGAACCGCTTGAATTCAATTGACGACGTCTCGCCAATCATCAGATCATTCTTGAACTTGTCTGTATCCATGCGAAGTCCTCTTTTTAAAGCAAGCTGTATTTGCTCCTGAATGTCTCGATCATGTTTTCTCTCTGCGGCATCGCCATAGTCTCTACTCCGCCATCATCCTATACACTCAATCCTATACTAAGGTCTTGTTGTCCCCATAGATAGCAATTATTTCCAATTCACACAAATCAAACATCTCGCCGTCCATGAACAACATCCCACTCCGACAAATTCATTTTTTGCTTGGCTTGAGAATACATCTCCTGACTTACAATTTCCTCATCAGGGGCAAAGCTATAATCCATTGAGCCCACCCTCCTTAAAAGACAAAACACCTGATGAGTCTCACTTTGCACAAACAAAACAAGTACCTCATCTGTCGTTTTATCCAATCCATGATCCCGCAGCACCGCAAGCGTACGGCCATAGGCCCTTGCGCAGTATTCTAATGCGTCTTCTTCCGAATCATAAGGAGCCACCCCAAGATAAAATGCCGTTTCCATCAATGGCATCGGCTCGCTCGAAATTGCAAATGAACCACAGAATGCTATTCCATTCTTTCTGAAAGAATGAAGATGTGAATTGAACTTCTGTGACATCATGCGCTTTGTTTTTGCCGTGCAACAAAGCAACCTTCCCTGACATGAAAGATATGAGAGAATCGCTTCGTTTCGATCTACTCCTTCAACCATTGAAAGAGAGCGAACCATTGTATCATCTATCGCATCCAAGAAACTTCTTTGCCCGAATATCTCCTGCCTCTTCACAAAATCTTTAGACCAATCTTTTGTTGCTCGCTCGAAACAATCGCTATCAGTTATTAATACACAATCCGCCTCAAACAGCTTTTGCCAAAGTGGGTAATTGGTTAAATAGATAGTAAAAAGCGTGAGTTCACCATACCCAATAATTGCGCGTTTCTTCCCGGCAATCAGTCGCTCACGTTCTTGAAGCCAATATAACAAATCGCCGACAGTAAATAGTTGATCAAGAATTCTGTAGAAGTCACGCAAAAGAAAGCTATGCACAATACCCCAACTTTTAATCTGCGCCGGCACTTCCGTTACGACCGGCGGAATATCGCCAAATCTCTCCTCTGGATCGTCATACTTCTTATCATTGAAATCGACAACGACGACAGGAACTACATGCGCCACCAAATCCAACGGAAATTGATACATATCATTACTATTCGGGATCCAAACTTGCGGAAGCCCAACAGACATCTTTTGACGCAATGAAACTGCTAATTCCTTAAACTGCCCTGTAGCCTCTTGCAGTGTCTTAATCAAACGCTTTCTATACACCTCTCCTTTCTCGCTATTAAGATCATCACTCGTCATCTGCTTCCACTTCGCTTGAAAGACAATCATATACGGGAGGGCAAGGACAACAACATCTCCAAGTTCTTTTTCTTGTCCATGGACATGGATTTTGGGCGAATGATACACACAATTCCGTCCGAAACGCCTAATCAACGCTTCATACAGCTCCTTTTCTCGGACATCACCCAGACTGCTAATATCAGACATAACGCGTATCCATTACACAAACTTTAACGAACGAATAAGAATCCGTGCAAAATCGATAACGACATCCTTGGCATCTTCGTCGTTTCTCACCAAACGTGCCTTGATGTTTTCAAGAACTGGGTATTGAGCTTTCATCTCATCAACCGTCAGATTATAAAGCAACGGCAGAACAACCTTTTCGCGAGACTCATTTTGACGTGTCAACAATTCAGTTAGTTCCTGATTCGTCCACTTGCGATCAATAAACTCCGGCGAAAGAATGACAATGCCGAATCGGCATTTCGACAGCCCTTCTTGAATCTTCTCCTTTAAGCCATCGCCCCAATCAATCTCAGTCGAGTCATACCAAATTCGAATGCGCAGACGATTAAGCTGCTCATACAACGAATCAACAAAGCTTTGCTTGTTCGCATTCGCATGCGAGACAAAGACATCATACTCGTATCGTTCTGACACTCGTCTTGCCTCCATCATCTTCTCCAATTGCGCACGGAGCATCTGATTCTGTTGTTTTGTCGATTCATTCAGCTCAATCGTAGCCAACGCCGCCTTACGTTTCAATTCATTTTCCTTACGAGCGGCTTCATTCATCGCATGAATACTATCACTTATCCTGCTAAAATCATAAGCAGAATGTGCCTGAAACGCCGCCAATCGGTCAGCATCACCAGCCGCCGACAACCGTTGAAACTCCTCAAACTCAGTCATTCTACATCTCCTATCTTCACCTGACCGTTCATCAACAACGGGAGGAGGAAATCGCGAAGAGTAGCTAACCGAGCCGATTCCGTCAGCTTGCTCAACTCTTCGCGGAGACGCTCGGTCTCGGCTTCGTCGCTCGGCCGCTTGCACCCACTTCGTGGCTCAGTCGCTACGCTCCTTCGGGCAACCTGACGCCTTCGGCGCAGGCGAATATGCATGACGGCATATTCAAGCAAAGCATCCAGCCGTTTTATTGCCTCTATCGTACCATCTCTCTGCGGCATCGCCATAGTCTCTACTCCACCACACCTACTCCGCCAATTGGGTCTGTCACTCTATCATCCTTTCGTGCCATTCTTTACTTTGCCTCGACATCAATCACTTCCCAATGCCCGCCTTTATCCGGTCCGATTCGACGAATACGTCCAGACGCTCTCAGCCTATCCAGCACCTTGCGTACTCCCGCAACGGACAAACCAATCGCTTCGGCCATTTTGGGCAAGGACATAGTTTGATCATCTTTCAGCACAAGCAGTAGCCGATCCTCACTTTTCATGCTACTTTTCATGCTACTTTTCATGCTACTATCCTGTTTAGACAGGTCAAGTTCCTGATGTTGCCTAGCCTTGGCAACTTTGGCTTCGAACGCCGTAATCAACTTGAACGAGAACTCCGCCTTGCCATTGCCGTTTGCCTCAAGCTCGCCCTGCACCATGTTGATGCCGCGATTGTAGCAGTTGACGTAGCCTAGCACCTTCATGGCTTCGGCGATTATCGGGTTCCGGTAGTCGCTGACGTTCGGGAAGTTCTCGGGCCTCGCCCGTCCATAGAGCCCGCCATGATTGACGATTTCGAGGCGATCCGCATACTGGTAGAAGTGAATCGGCGCATTACCTTGGTAGTCGCGGTGCATGATGGCGTTCATCACAAGTTCGCGTATCGCGCCTTTGGGATAGTCGGTGCGGGTCTCTTCCCGCAATGCGGTCACGAATACAGGGCGCTTCCGCGCAATTGTCGTTTCAATGAAGAGGTCTATCTGCGCGAGCATTCGAACAATCGGCCCCTTGAAAGGATGTTCGTTCAGGATGGTAGCTGCCTTGTCGCGCCCGCCGAAGCTTACATATTGGACGTATGCGCCAGGGAAGAATCGGCGAGGGTCTTTGCCAAAGAGCAAGACGGCGGCGTTTGTGGGCAGACCATACGCGCTGTTGAAGAACCTGAGGGATTCCATTTTGCGTTCAATTGGACGGTCGTCGGCAGCAAGGATTTCCGCGTCCACGGCCTTGGGCAGATAATCGTGAAGGAAGAGGTCGAGGTCGATATCGTCAAGCGAAGCACCAAAGCATGGCCGGGCATCGAATGTCGTAAAATTCCGCGCCTTGCGCTCGGCAAGGATTGTCTCTTCTGCAGGCGAAGCGATATCCCGGCGCGGCCCTATGCGAATCCATGTGCGCCCGCGATATCTGACCGGCGGCTGATCGGACGGCAACACTTCCACGGCAATCACATCGCCGCCCGGCAGGGAGAACGAGTCAACCGAAATCGTCGGAATCGGCAATATGTTCCCGTCAGATCGTATGGCCGCAAACTTCTGCAGAAGCTCGTCCGTCGCCTTCATTCCACACGGATGCCCCTCGTTGTCAACGCCGATGAAGAGATAACCCGGCTTGCCACAGTCTGGCATGTCGTTCGCGAACGCGCAGACGGCCTCGCCGAACTTGTCCTTGTCCGTCGTGGACTTGGTTCGTTCGACACGGTACGTCTCCGTGGACGCAAGCAGTTTTTCCAATTCGCTTTTCGTTATCATAGTGCTCCTCCTCGCCAGATTATACCATACTGCCGCGCCCTTCAAACGTCATCTGCCGTCAAACTTCATCCGTCACCCTGCGCAACTCTTCGCGGATGCGATCGGCCTCTTCAGCGTCATCATGCATGACGGCATACTCGATAGATGCGCCGCAGAAGCTATGCTTCGGAGGGGAGATTCGCCAACAGCGAACCCGAAGGGCGCGCAAGCGTCCGCAGGCGTCAAGTCGCTTGATCGCCTCTATCGTGTCGTCTCTCTGCGGCATCGCCATAGTCTCTACTCCACCATTTCTACTACTCCACCGATGGGAACCTCTATCATTCGACGACTTCCCAATGGCCGCCGTATTTTGGGCCAACGCGCCGGATCGCATTTCCTTCCTTAAGTTTCTGGAGATGCCACTTGATTCCGTCTGAAGACAACCCGATTTCACGTGACAAGGCAACCCTGGAGACACTTGGATTCGCCTTGATTATAGCCAAAATCCTTTGGGCGGTTGTTTGGGTAGTACTTTGGGTAGTTGTTTGTGTAGTATGCGGCGATTGTTCAACTCCTGAGTCTTTCAATTTCAGATAGGCAGGGCAAGCCTTGCACAGCACCATAACACCGCTTTCACTTATCTTATAGCTTGGGCGCGGCCCGCCATATTCTTTGCATCCAGCCGTGATCTTGTCGAATCCACGCCCCCATGCCTCGATAAGACCGCACTTGAAGAAGACTCCCGCGAGTCCTGGATTATACGGTTTCGACGAATGTTTACCGAAGAGCTTTGCCGCCGTATTCAATTCCGGCGGAAACGTACCGTCATTCCAGACATATATCTTATCGGGATAGACGCTGATCTGCACCGGATTGCCGCCGGAATAATCCTTGTGCACGATGGCGTTCAGCACGATCTCGCGGAATGCATCGGGATGAAACATAAACTGTTCGATGCGATGAATGCCCTTATATGTAATGAGTGCTTTCAAATACTTCGTGTAAACGAGATCGACAACCTTGTCTGCCTGTTGGATCAGCGGACCGTGAATCTCGTCTTGATAGCGCAAGTCTGAGTCAGAGTCCTCAAAATATCCGATTTTCACATACGCTCCCGTCACCCATCTTTCGGGATCATGGTGGAACGCCATCATAGCGGCCCTGGCCAAAAGCCCTTCATCGTCAACAAGATGAAGGTTTTCCATCAGTATCTCGCGCGACACATTCAACTCTCTACGTGAGAGACGATTGTGCCTGATCGCTTCGCTCTTGAAGAAACGTATAGCGCCAGAATCAAGGTCACGTACTTTCAGCTTGTGCATCGGAACGGCATCCCATGTCATGCCTTGCTGCTTCAGAATGAGCCGGTCCAGTTCCTTTCCTGAAATCGTTCGCATCGTCGTACCCGAACGATAGAAATACTTGCCGTGGTAGCTGATGAGGGACGGATACTTCTCTACCTTGATCTCGATCACATCCTTGCCGTCTTCATTCAGTAGATTCACATCGGCGATGATTCCCATCGTGTCGGTAATCTTGCATGGTATCGACTCCATGAGCGACTTGGCCTTGGCCACTCCCACGGGTGTACCATTGTCCGCACGTCCAATATAGAGCGCTCCTCCGTATGCGTTCGCATATCCGCAAATCCATTCAAGATACTCGTCGTGCCACGACTGCTTGAACTCTATCGTCTGTGTCTCTTTCTTCATTGCCGTACCTTTTTAGAAGATTATACCACACTGCCGCGCTCTTCAAACGCTATCTGCCGTCAACCTTCATCCGTCAGCCTGCGCAGCTCCTCGCGGATGCGTTCGGTCTCTTCCTCGTCACCATGCATGACGGCATACTCAAGCAAAGCGTCAAGTCGCTTGATCGCCTCTATCATGTCATCTCTCTGCGGCATCGCCATAGTCTCTGCTCCTCCATTTCAACTCAACCGAAGGGGACGGTCCCTCTATTATCCATGTTTGCGTCCATTCCTTTTGCCATTACGCGCACCGTCAAGCAATGCCGCCAACTTGCCACGCAGTTGATTCTCGTCGGGCAAATACAACTGGTATTTG
>JAZOAC010000177.1:0-25336 GCA_045595285.1 Kiritimatiellia bacterium
TTCTTCTTCAAATCATTTGACACCTCATCACCAGCTTTAACATCACATTTCATGCGTCCCCCTTAACTCAATGAGAAAGTCAATTAGCAGTCCTTCCCATTCATCGAACGTCAACAAAACCATAAGCGAAAGAACAAAGAAGGATACATCCCAAAACCTGAAACTTAAACAACGCAAACTCAGCAAGAAAATTGCAAAGGCAGACAACAAAAGCAACACTGAAGGATCGGGATCAGATCCGTCAGAAGGCCGATTCACAAACGGACTCAAAAATCCAATATAGAAAACAATCAAGTCCATAACAGCCTGTATCCGTTCCCACATCTTTTCAAATGTTTCTTTTATCATATTCATGAGTTAATACCTTATATTTCACTCCATTATTTAGGACACTCATTCCCACAACAACTACTCTTACACCGAATTTTCGACAAAACCAAAACTGCAACTGCAAGAGCGACAAAAATAACCGACATAACATCCTCATGACAGAAAATATGGTTGCTGTTTTTCTCATGACTGCAATTATATCCTATTCCGAGAGCAGACTTCAAGAGCCCTTGGAATCCAGCAAAGCTGCTTTTGCCCTCAACTTTGCCGCATATGCACAATTTCTCCTGACAACCAATCCCTTTTCATAAAACGCCGAAAGATTCAACATCGCGTCACCTGACCCTTTTGAGGCCGCCAATCTGTACCACCGGACGGCAGCCTTTTTATCCTTGGTGACACCTTTCCCCATATCATATGCATAACCGACCTTGAACGTGGCGTCTGCATTCCCCTTGGTTGCCGCTTCCCTATACCAAAAGACAGCCTTTTCTGGATCTTTCCGAACCACACACCTTTCACCATGCTCGTAGAATGTTCCTACATTATACATGCCGAGTTCGGATCCTTGCATTGCCGCCTTGAGATACAGCGCAAACGCCTTGCGCCGCCTTCGCGGAACACCATGCCCATAATAATAACACCATGCCAAATCGACATAGGATGAAAATGACTTTCTCCGCGATGCCTGTTCAAGAAAACGGCCAGCCTTTCTGTAATTAGGTCGATACATCCCCCATCCCATCAAATTGTATATGCCAAACATCTCAAACGCTTCTTTACATCCACAGGCAATGGCTTTTTCCAAAAGAGCAAGGATTGTCTTTTCGGTCTCAGGAGTCACAATTCCTGCATCCAGCTTGCACGCTTCATCATACAACGCCAACCCTGTTTCTGTTTTTGATTCTTTCACGCTTCACTTTCCAAAATCGTTTATGAAATTTACCAGCCTCTACACGCAACAAAGGAAAGGAACCCTATTGCACTCCAACAGAAAACCGACAGAAGAAACACCATGCTGCGGGCATACAAATTATCGCAAAATGGGCTAAGGTAGAGCGCGAATACCAGAAAGAATATTGATGTGCCTTTCCATGCATCATGCATATAACTATCACACCTCAAAAAGCCGAATGGACCCAAAAGCGGATTGAGCCAAGGATATGGCAGATTAGTGTAATCATTAGCCCCCAGCATTATCAACATCACAAAGAACAACACACTAGCGACAGCCAATGCAATGGATATCCATTTGATGATCATCGACATATAATTCTCCGCATAAATCATATCCAATAACAAAGACATGAAAGAGCGCAAAGGAACAATGCCTGTAATCCACATCTTGCCCTCCCTTTGCTACAGCAATCCTTTTTCCTTATACAACCACTCAAGCAGAGCGGTGCTCCATATCTGAAAAGTCAACAAAAGAGCAAGTGAAATCATAAAAAACAACATATCATAAAATTTTAATTGTAACTTGACAGTACTAAACAAAAATATAGCAAGTGTCCCCATAAACAGCAATCCTTCCGGGGAATGCCCATTTGACGGAGGTATTATCATATTTGGCACGATGATTCCAATTAAAAGAACATACACCAGCGCTCGTACAATCTGCATGGCATATTTACAAATCAATATTAGACATCCTGTAGGTTTCATATTCCCTATCACTCCTGGTCTATATCTGAATTTTCCATTACTATTTGGGATTTGAACATTCACAACATTTTGCACAGTCTCCACCCGATAAAGCACATTCAAGTCCGGAATAATTAGACAAAAAATCCTGTACTGAATCATCATAAGTTCCACCTTGAAGTTCGTGTGCAATCTTCGCTTTTTGATCTACTGATAAGATACTATCTGGAATCATATTGAGAATATCCTCAATCCATCCTCTTCCAATATCATACATTTCCTTTATATACCCTAAAGCCATTGAAGACGCAGCACCACAACTATTTGCAATATCACACGAAGCTTGACAATGCCGATATCCATCATTGGCATCGCTATCATTCTTGCCACCAGGCTTCCATGCCATTATGGTATCCCAACAATTTCCCGAAAAAAGTTTTCCCAATTGGGCAACAAGACTTGGATTTATCAACAATGGCAGATTGCCTTTATTATCAAACTTATATATTGATGCATTCCCAACATACCCATACAGATTCAGTCCGCCATCTTCCTCAATCGCGTCGCGGTTCATCCACCTTCCGCACCTCGGATTGTACTTACGGAGTTGATACTCCAGAACACCCATCTTGCGGCAAAGAGGCTTTGTGCTGAAACGATGGGTGAAATCGTCAGAGCCGGTCTTTATCAGTTCACGACCAAAGGCGGAATAGTCGTTGTGGGAAAGAATCGTTCCGTCCATACCGACATACTCCGTTATGTTGCCGTTTGCGTCATAGGCGCAGGTGACGACAGATCTGGCAAGCGACCCCATCGCCTCGCCTCCCTTGCGTATCGAAATGCGCCGTCCGGCACAGTTCGACCTCCCTTTCTTGGAGAAAGAAAAGTTCCTGCAATTTATGGCGAGTTCATGAAACATGACTGCTTGAGATTATATCATACTCGCGCAAACCAATGACTTCGAAAGCTACAATATGCCCAACGAAACCAATAGTTTTATGGTTGCTTGACAATCCAGTATGCAGCGGCTTCTGGATAGCAACTCTTGAGAAAGCTTTCGCCCTCTTCCCTGCCCAGGACAAAAAGGGTCGTGGAGAGTCCGTCGGCGATCATTGCGCTCGATGGATGGACGACTGTCACCGACACAAGATCGTTGGTCACGACCAGTCCCGTGTGGCCGTCGTATATGTGCTTGCCCCGCTCGTATTCGCCGCTCGTCGCGCATGCCATGCCGTTTGTGAGCACAATGGCCTGCATTTCACCCGACGGATTCCGTATCCCCGTGCGCCATTCCCCTGAAATGACCTTCAGATTGCCGCCAAGATCAAGCAGCACATCGCACGAACCAGCGCCCTGACACATCCCTTCGCGCAACAGTTTCGCCGCCGCAAGATCAACCGCGAATCCCTTCGCTATGCCGCCGAGATCAGGGCCTGTCCCCTTCCCTCGCCAGAACGGATTGAACACTCCGCCAGACTTCCTCTGCAGTTCAAACGCCGCCTCGTAGCATGGACGCATCTCCGGCGACACGCTGCCTATGGTTGTGTATCTTGATATCTCGGACTCGCTGTTCCATATCGAAAGCCGCCTCTCCACTTCCTCATACACGGAACGCACCGACTCCACCAGACACCTGTTGTCGCCGCGTGAAGAGCGCATCGACGGCAATGCAAAAGAGGAGGCGGATCCCTTGAATGAGACTCTGGCAATCGTCCCCATCGACATCCACTGAATCGAATCGACGCCATGCGAACCGCATCCGGCAGCGACAAGAAAAGACAGTGCCAGCAGAAGCCGCCGAATCACGCAAGCTCTCCGACAAGAATCTGCGGATGGGCATCTAGAATCCGCACCTGCACAAGCTGACCGATCTCAACCGGAACCGTAGGCTCGAACACGACAATGCGGTTCCCTGAATCACGTCCGCTCCACCTCGCCTTATTGCGCAGGCTCGGCCCTTCCACCAGCACCTCGCGGACTGTTCCCGTGAGCATCTGGTTCCTTCTGAGTCCGCGCTTCTCCTGATCTGCGAGAAGCACCTGATCGCGACGCTCCTTCTCCTCCGTGGGCACGTCATCTGGCAACGCCGCCGACCTTGTGCCGGGACGCGGAGAATACTTGAATATGAAAGCGTTGTCGAAACCCGCCTCCTCCATCAGCGAACGGGTCTGCTCAAAATCCTCTTCCGTCTCGCCCGGATAGCCTACGATCACATCCGTGGTAAGCGAAAACTCAGGGTCGAACTCTCGCAGCCTGCGGACCGCCGCAAGATATTCGGCGCGTGTGTAGCGGCGCCCCATCTCGGCAAGGATGCGGTCGCTGCCGGACTGCACGGGAAGATGCAGATGGCGGCAGACCTTGCGGCATTCCCGGAACGCACGCACAAGCTCGTCCGTACAGCCCTTTGGATGCGCGCTCGTGAAACGGATGCGTTCGAGGCCGTCTATGGACTCAAGAGATTCAAGCAGACGCGGGAACGCCTCCGTATAGCCTGACTCGCCGTCCGTTTCGAACCACGCCCTGTTGCGCACGCCATAGCGAAGCACGCTCTGCCCCAGGAGGCACACCTCCTTCACGCCACGGGACGCCAGGCAGCGCACTTCGGCGACAACCTCCTTCGCAGGGCGCGAATATTCATGCCCTCTCACGTCTGGGACAATGCAATAGCTGCACCTGTTGTCGCATCCGAGCAGAACGGTCACATAACTGCGGAAAGCCTCTGCCGAATCCTTCGAAGGCGCGTCCGGATGGGCGTCAAGCCCCTCCGGCACCTCGTCCTCATCCGGAAGCTCGAGTCGCCCGGCACCCTTGCGTCCGTTTGGATAGCCTGCCTCCTGCAGGTCCGATATGATCTTCGGGATCATCCCGAACCTGCGTGGTCCTACGGCGAAATCGAGTTTCGGGAGTTTCTTGAACACGTCTGCTCCAAGGCGCTTGACCGCACATCCCATCAGGCCGACTATCCGCGGACGGTCCTTCAGCGCGTTCAGGTTGCCGCATTTGCCGATGGCCTTCTCCTCGGCCTTCTGACGGACGGTGCACGAATTGACTATTATTATGTCTGCATCGGACTCGCCTTCCGCACGGACATGGCCCGCCGCCTCCAGCATCGCGCCGACGGCCTCGGAGTCGCGCACATTCATCTGGCAGCCATACGTATGGATATGAAACTTCACGCCCCACCCAGCCATTAAAACGTTCAGAAAAGAAAGCCGGCCAATCGTCCGAACAGGACACCCGCCACATATACGCAAAGCAATATGGCAAGGTTCTGCCACATGTGACGGTTCGTGCGGAACAGAACGAGAAGCCCGACGCCAGCACCGGTCAACGACATCGACATGAGTGCGCCGGCGGACATGCCGCCCTTAAGATATATCTGAGCGCCGGACACGGACACTGCGCAGTTGGGAATGAACCCTATCAATCCGGCAATCGCCTCTCCGCACCACGGATCGTTCAGGATCAGGTTCCTTATCCCCTCTTCCCCGATGAAATGGAGAACGATATGCACCACTGCGGAAACAACGACAATAAATACGAATATCTCGGCTGTATGCACAAGCGCAGGACGGAGAACGCCCTTGTGCTCATGGCAGCTGCACCTGCTGTGCGCACACAGCTCGTCCACGCGCAGCTTCACCTCACCCTTGCCGAAAAACGAAAGCGCTGCGTTTACCGCAAATCCGGCAAACACGCCGACCGCAACCTTGATGCCAAGTATCTTCAGGATCAATGAGAGCGGCGCCTTCTCCGATATCAGAACGGGAATCAGTTCATCGGAGGTGGAAAGGAACACGGAAATCAATGTGCCTGCGGTGACGGCACCTCCGGCATACAGCGATGCCGCCGCAGCCGAAAAACCGCACTGGGGCACCGCTCCGGCCAATGAACCGAAAAGCGGCCCCAGACGACGAGTGCGCCTGAGGCCTCGCTCAAGCGCACCGCCAGCCCGCGCCTCCAGAATCTCGAGCAGCAGATATGTTACAAAGAGAAACGGGAGGAGCAGCAGGTTCTCTACGAGAAACTCGATCACGACGCAGAGATGGCGCCGGCCGGGCAGGTGGAGGCGCAAGCGCCGCAGTCAACGCACTTCTCGGCGTCGATGGAATACTTGTCGCCGGCGATGATAGCTTCCGTCGGGCATGCATCCTTGCAGCAGCCGCAGCCAACGCAGGTCGCTTCGTCAATCTTGTGAGCCATTTTATTTTCTCCTTATTTGGTTGGTTGAAAAATGCCGTTAATTATACCACAAACTTCCGGCATCAGAACTCGAGGGCGGAGTACATCATTTCGAGGAACTCTGCATAGGTCATGCGCTTCTGCTCCATCGAATCGCGGTCGCGGACCGTGAACGTACCGTCCTGGACGGTCTGATCGTCAACCGTGATGCACCAGGGCGTACCCGCCTCGTCCTGACGGCGGTAGCGGCGGCCGATTGCACCGGACACGTCCCACATCACGTTCACCTTCTGGCGGAGCTTGCCGAATATCTCGCGCGCGATGCGGTCCTGTTCGGCGTCCTTCTTGATGAGCGGGAAGATCGCAACCTTGATCGGGGCCACCTTCGGCGAGAAGTGAAGCACAGTGCGAACATCCTCCTTGCCCTTGTCGTCCGTGAGCCTCTGCTCCTCATACGCTTCGCAGAGAAGTGCGAGCATGAGACGGTCCACGCCTGCGGATGGCTCGATCACGTGCGGCACGTACTTGCCGTCGAAGAGGTCCCTGCAGAACTTCTCGGCCTCGAGCGCATCCTTGCCGCGCGCGACCCAGTCCTTCTGCACCTTTTCGATGAAAGCGGCCTTGGCGGCGTCATCCATCTTCTTGGCGGCCTGCTTGAGCGGATCGTCGAACACCATCTGGCTCTCTCCGGAGTGCTTCTGGTGCTGGGACAGGTCGAAGTCGGATCGCGCCGCAATGCCTTCGAGCTCCTGGCGTCCGAACGGGAAGTCGTACTCGATGTCCACGCATGCGCGGGCATAGTGGGCGAGTTCATCCGGCTTCTGCCAGTATTCCACGAAACGCTCTGTGGGGAGTCCGACTGCGTTCAGGAACTTCTTGCGCTGCTCAACCCAGTACTTGTGCCAGACCTCCCAGCCCCAGTCGTCCTGCACGGGCCCGTCGAGGTCGGGATTGTCGGCGAGAGTGACGACCTTGCCGTGAAGGATCTCCACCGCCTCGTCTGGACGGATGAAGAACTCGAGCTCCATCTGCTCGAACTCGCGGCTGCGGAACGTGTAGTTGCGAGGAGTCACTTCATTGCGGAAGCTCTTGCCCATCTGCGCGATGCCGAAGGGAACCTGCTGACGGGAGGTCGCAAGCACGTTCTGGAACTGGGCGAAGATCGCCTGGGCCGTCTCAGGACGCAGATACGCCACATTGGACGGATCCTCGATCGGACCGACGATCGTCTTGAACATCAGGTTGAACGGCTTGGGCTCGGTCAGTTCTCCGCCGCAGTAGGGGCAGAAGAAGTCGCTTCCAGAGATCTTGGGCTGGGGCTTTTTCTTCTGCTCCTCGTAGATGTCCCTGATCTGGTCGGCGCGCATGAGCTTCTTGCAGTCCTTGCACATCGTCATCGGATCGGCGAACGTATCGAGATGGCCTGAAGCCTTCCATATTTTCGGATGCATGATGATCGTTGCGTCAAGGCCGGCAACGTCGCTGCGGCCGCGCACCGTGAACTGCCACCAGGCCTGCTTCACGTTCTGCTTGAGCTCGCAGCCGAGAGGACCGTAGTCCCAGAATCCGGGCATGCCGCCGTAGATCTCGGAGGAATGGTAGATGAAACCGCGACGCTTGCACAGCGCCGACAGTGGATCAAGACTCGACTTGTTCTCTTCCGCCATGATAATCCTATCCTTAAAAATAAATTTTTGGATATTTTACCAAATCCCCCCCCCGCTTTCAACCGCACACCCAGCACACATCAGTTCGCCGCAATATTTTCCCTCTAAACGGAGACTGGAATACTTCACCTTTGATGACAGCAACGACGGAATAAAGACAACGTATCCTGCTGTTTCATTTTGCCAGCATAAAAAGAGGCGAATACCATTGCTGTCATGGAAAGCACAAACCTGAGAAGCGAAACGGCCCCAAAGCATAATATGAGAACCGGCATTGACGGTCCGTCGCCCTTGGCGATGTAGAGATACATCCCGGCAACATACACCAGATGGAGCGGCGCAAACCAGCACAGAAAACCGAAGCGTCCCGCAGACACTTCTGCGTTTGCATAGAACACCTGGCATGTCGTGAGTGCATTTATCAATACGAGCCACGGCATGTAGCCGACATAGTCCAGATAGTCGCTCCCATTCGGCATCAGCGGAAGCAGTTCCGCCCCGAACAGCGAATACACCACGGCCATCACGGCGGATACGCCCAACGTAGCCACGGAGCATCTGATCACATACAGACAGGTTGACGCCCCCTTCTGCGCTGCGTTCGCAGTGTAGGGAAACATCACAATCATCAGCGGAAACGTAAGATAGTGAAGAAAATCAGCAAAGCGGGAAACCATGTAATATCCAGCCGAATCCTGAGCGGGAAGGGATGTGCGGAGAATTGACTGCTCCCAGAGCGACGTTGCCATTGGGATAGCCTGATATGCCAGAATGGCGATAAAGGCAACCACAACTCGACGGACAGCAACCCGATTCCAGAACGGTTCTCCAGGAACCGCAAGATCTCTCCTCAACGCAAATACACTGCCGCAAATGCGGAACAACGGAAGTGAAACCTGCCCCGCAAAATATCCGGCCAACGCCCTCAACGGCATTACAGCAAGCATCACGGCAAAACGCATAACAGACCCCGCCACCTCAACAACCGCCAGCGACCTGAATCGCTTGAGCGACTGCAGCGCGTCCGTATAGACAGGTGCTGCACAGCCAAGAAATGCCGCCGCGACAACCAGAAAACCGACAGCACCATCCGACACACACATCAACTCAAGAAAACGTGGCATGAGCAAGGCCGACACACCCAGCACGGCAACCATGATTACAGCCACCGCCACGAATACCCCGTCAAGAAGCGCCCTGATCTTTCCGCGTTCACCTTCCGCCGCCAGACAGGCAGACTCCTTCATCACTGTCATTGCAAATGCAAACATCGGCAGCGACAGGAATGTCGCAAACGAAGTAGCTGGCAGTATGGCTCCAATATCCTCCGGTCTTACGTACCTAGGAACGAACCACATCCCGGCCGCTGCATTGACGAAATCACCCAAACGTAAGGCGATGAACAGTAGCACTGCATGTTTCAGAAATCCATCCATCCTCACTTCAACCTAAATTCAAACGTCAGGCGCAGCTTGCCTTCAACCTGCGCGCCATCTTCTATCGCCGGTACAAACCGAGCCGTCCTCACAGCTGAAACCGCCGCCGCATCCAGATCGGAATGACCGCTGCTTCCGACCACATCTGTTTTCGAGACCAATCCAGTGCCCGAAACCAGAATCTCCAGCGTTACAACCCCTTCCCGTCCGCGCCGTCTTGCCGAACGCGGATATACAGGCACGATTCTGTTCAAAGCCATTGGCGCAGAAACAATCTTTGCCTGCTGCACATCTGCCGCATCTTCACAATCCTGTTCCTGCACCATATTCTCATACAACTCATTCGAATTCACTGCCTTATCAATACTCCTTATTTCACTAACTTCAATTTTATTTACTTTTTCAAGATTTTCCATACTGTTACCATCAGATTCCTGAATAGCAGACTCATTCTCCTCCACTTGCAAGAATTCAGTCCGAACCATATTCTCATCATCTGAAAATCCATCTTCCTCTGGAATTACCTCGTCTAAACCATCATCCGACAAAATAAAATCTTGAGATTTAGTCCGAACCGTGTTCTCAATTTCAGTCGTCTCTTCTTCTGGCGTACTCTTCGATTCGATGGGTGTCGGTTCTGTAGGTGTTGACTCAGTAGGCTCAAGTTCGATTGCCTTGGGCTGCAGTTGTGAGGCACTTGCGATGATGCTCTCCTCTAGAATCTCAAAGAACATCGGCTCAATTTCAGTGTCCGATTCTGGAATACCCTGATGCTGCGACAGACCATACATCACGCCGGCGACAATGCCGGCGTGAAGCATGGCGGAAAGCAGGATGTCGGAAGGTTTCATCCTAAATGGAGATCAGTTCAGAATTCGTAGCTGACCGTGAACGCGAAACTTCGTCCGCAAGCCGGATAATAATACCCCGGCCCCGCATAATCGCAATAGTTGCGGTCAAAGACGTTGTCCATCACAAACGACGCCTTCCATGCCTCGGCCCAGGACGGCTCGTAATAGATTCCGACATCAAACAGCGAATATGCCGGCAGCCTGTCGTATGTGTTTGCGTAATCTCCGGAAACATACTGAGAACTTACATAAGAATATCCGCCCTTTATCCTCAGATCGTCCACAACCCAGAACCCGCCCTCAAGCCGGATGCGATGGTTCGGAACATATGGAACATCATTGCCGTGATATTCTCCGCTCGCAAAATCGGCGTGCACGACATTGTATCTCACAGACGCTTCCGCCACCTTGTCCCTCAGCCAAGAGAGACCTGCATCCAGCCCTATGCGGCGCGTCTTTGCCGGACTGTTGCTGTTGTAGCCCCACGGCAGGAGAGCAGGATCGAAGAATATCTCGTCCTCCATCACCATGCCGTAACCATTAGCCATGAATGAAAACTCCTCAAGGAACTCCCATTCAAGCCCGATGTCCAACGATGCGCCCGTTTCAGGTTCGAGAAAATTTCCGTCCTGCGTATAGCTCAATTCATCGCAGAACGGCGAACGATGGAATTGAGAGCCCTTGATGTATGTCTTGAGCCCTTCAACCGGACGATAGACAAGTCCAAGTTCATAATCGTCCATCCAATCATGATTCCGGGATTCGTTCAATCCGTAATATCTGCGCCACCTGTTTCCTATGCGCTCCATCCGTGCGCCTGCGACTAGCGAAAGGTCATCTGTCACAAAGAATTCGTCATGGACGAACGCCGCATAACGGTCGCGGCTGAAGTGACGTTCAACCGGTGCGCCGAACGAGATATGATCCTCCTCATACCTGTCGTAGCGGAAGTCAAGGCCAACCGAGAACTTGTTCCCGAAATAGCCGATGTCGCATTCGTTCACGTACCGCGGCGACACACGACAGCTGTAGTAGTCGTATTCATAGTCTGAGTTGGGCCAGTATACCGCATGCCGATACTGATGCGACACGCCTCCATCCAGATAGAGCCACTGATCCTCAGCCAGCTTCATCTTCGAATCGAGAGACGCACCATAGCTCCAAATCCGAGCCCAATCATCCGGCGTCGAAGCGGTTTTCCGGCCATTCTTCCAGAGATCATGCGTGAGCGATCCGGGCAGTTCATAGAAAGCATTCTGATAGTTGACCTTGATTCCGACAGTCGAACCATTCTCGGAATTCTTCCGTACCCCGGCATCGGCCGTATGCATATCGTATGCGCTGTGGTCACGGTAGCCGTCGGACTGCAGATAGTCGTACGCTGCGTTGTAGAGGACACCCTCATCTTCATCACCGCCCTTTGTCCGCACATTGCCGCCGAAGGTGTACTGGGAACCGGCCTTTCCCGTGATGCGTGTCATCTCCTCGTAGTCATGCGCATCGGAAGTGACGTTCACCACACCTGCGACGGCACCATCGCCGTACAGCACCGGACTGGGTCCGTGTATCACCTCGACCCGCTCCACATTACCCAACGGTATGCGGGTAAGGTTCGGAGGGTTCATATCAACATTATTCAGCTCTTCGCCGTCCAGCACAACCTTGATGCGTCCAAAGGCATTGTCTCCGAATCCGCGCATCGCAATCGATGTGAGAATCGGATTGCCGTTCATGGCATGCACGTCCATGCCAGCCTTCCTCTTGAGGAGTTCGGGCAGATCGCTCGCTCCGCTGGCGGCAATCTGCTCCGCGCCGAAAACCTGAACAGACGCCGGAATGTCGGACTTGGCGGCCTCAATCCTTGAGGCATACACCGTAACCGGCGGCACCTCCGCAACGTTATTGGTTGCCGCAACGATGGCGGCAAAAATGAGAGTGTTCATGCATTAAACCTTCCATGCTGTTTTGAATGCCCTTGATTCTATGAAATCCCGTCCCTGAAAACCATCCACAAAGACGCAAAATTATCTACAACAGATGCGCAACACAAATTAAATAAAAACGCAAGAAGATATCAATCTTACGTTTTGGGGACATAGCGGTAACCGGCACCTCGCACAGAGTCGATACAGACGCCATCGGATCCGAGCTTCCTGCGCAACTGGGTGATGTACTGATCAAGCGTACGGGTGGTACCAAAATAACCATGTCCCCACACTTCGTTGAAAATGCGGTCTCTGTCCACAACCCTGCCCGGCGTTGCTGCAAGGATACGAAGTATACCCATCTCCCTCATCGTAAGCGGATCCTCGTTTCCCGCCTCATCAATGAGCATGTAGCGGCCCGCATCCACCCAATGGGTCCCCATCGCGAATCCAGCCTCACCAGGTGTGTCCTGAACGGGGGCATGGGCGCTTACTCTTCTGAAAACAGCATTAATCCGGGACAGAAGCACTTCATTGTCGAACGGCTTCGGGATATAGTCGTCAGACCCCAGGTCGAGTCCCAGCGCAACATCTGCGGGCGAGCCTCTTGCCGAAAGAAATATCACAGGAAGGAGCGGATCGTTGCGCCGTATCTGCGCAAGAACCTGATATCCGTTTTTCTTCGGCATCACGATGTCGAGAAGAAGCATGTCCGGCCGCCGCCTTCCGTATTCGGACAATGCCTCGTCACCGTTGGACGCAAGCCGAACCGTATGCCCCGCCTCCTCCAGAAGTATCGAGAGCGCAGTGCGAATTGAACGCGTGTCGTCAGCGACGAGAATGTCAGCCATTTCATACACCTCCTGTTGAAACCTTGCCGGGCCCCGGCAATCTTACGCAAAAGACGCTTCCTCCGCCTTCACGCGGTCTGACATCCACTCTTCCGCCCATTCCACCGGCAAAACCGGAGACGATGTTAAGACCCAATCCAAGCCCACCTTCAGAAGTTCCGACCTTCGCCTGATAGAACCGCTCGAAAATGAGTTTGCGGTCCTTCTCCGAAAGCCCCGGCCCACTGTCCGACACCTCAATGCAGGCCCAACCATCCGCAGACCGTGAACATGACACGACCACAACATCCTCCCCCGCATAGCGGCAGGCGTTCTCCAGCAGGTTGACAATCACCTGCTCTGTCTTGTCCGCATCGGCAAGGGCGACGACAGGGTCCCCTCGCATCACCCTGATTGCGCAATCCGGATGATGGGCACGAACAAGCAACGCCGCCTGCTCCGCAACTTCAAGAACATCAAAAGCTTTTCGGGAGAAGAACATTTTGCCGTTTCTAAGACGCACGACAGTGAGAAGCTCTGAAACCATGCGCGACATGCGCGCCGACTCCCGGCTGATTGTAGCAATTGCGACCTGTTTCCTGGACTCATCCTTTATTGTACCGTTCGCGAGCGCCGACGACAGCGGAACGATACTCCCGAGAGGCGTGTTCAGTTCGTGCGATATCACATCCAGAAACGAATTCTTCACGGCAAGATCATCACGGGCGCGTTTCGCTGCCCTTGCAAGCAGCATGCCACCAGCGAAAAGAGTGGAGAAAAGCAGCATCACCATCGCCACGCCAGCCACAAAAAGGTACACGGTCACGCTGTTCTTCAGTTCAAACGGCGGCACTCTGTATCCAATCACGGTCCTTTCGTCAAGTTTCGCCCATCCGACGGCAACGCCTTCCGCCGGACTATATATACCATACTTGACTCGCGAAAGTTCGTTTGTGCCCCACGGAAGTGAACCAACATCCCAGACATAGTCCGCCTCACCGTTTTTGAGGTATTTTCTCAGTTTGGTCGCCATGCGGCTCTTTATGTTGCGTTCGTAGCGCTCGAGCTGCATTTCCGCGTCGAAATGCCTCATCTCAGACGCAATCCCACGCACTCCAAACACAAGGGCAAAAAGGCCTGCGGCCGTTATCAGGAGCGCCGGCAGTCCTATGAACAGGAAATATGTGCGTATATCCCTGTCCATGGAAGATCATCCGTTCGCGACACCGACAATTCCAGACGACAGGCCAGTACGCAGAAACGCATACCGTCGCGTGCCGTCAGGATCGATTATGATCGCTGCCGAATCAAGGAAACGCACCCAATTCTCCACACACCAGTCGCGTTTCACTCCACGTGCATGCAGGAACGCCGCATTGTACAGGTCATGCGTGGTGAATATGCCGAGCCTTGCGGTGAACTTCTCCAGCGCCCATTCCTCCAGCGCATCCGTCGCCTCGTCAATCTGACGGAATCCGCGCTGGACACCAGTACGCATGTACTCAAACACCTTCTCGAAGAAATCACCGTCCCTGAAAAGCTCAAACACCTCACGCTGATCGGCGCAATAGAACGTATCGTTACCGAGCAGGACGTCCGTCTTTATGTCAAGCCCTGACAGTCCCATACCCTCGGCGATTCCGGCGGCGGTCATGACCGTGCGGCGCAACGGGCTTGAGAGGAACTGCACATCTCCGGCAAACTCTCTGAGCCGCTTCCCCATCTCACGGCTCGTACGCATCCCTTCGTCCGTCAGCGGAAGGGCCTCACCGAATGTAGGATCATCGTTGTCTATCTTCGGCCGTTCTCCGTGCCTAACCATAAGAAGCACCTTGCTGCCCTTCCTCAACTCTTCGGAAACGTCATCAAGGGTGATCTCACCAAGCGCCATCCTGTTGCACAGCGCATCCACATCGGCTTCTCGATTCGTAAGTTCAGCGAGAAACTGTCTGCGGAATGCAAGGTGTCCACGTCTGGACGCAAGCTTTCGTGACGTGCCGAAATGAAGTTCCGAACGGAGCCATCCAACCTGAATTAGGACAAAGTCGGCAAGCGTCTTTATGTTCTGGTAATCGACGGGGAGCCCCTTGCGTATCGCTTCGATCACCTTTGGATTTGGCATCGCCATAACGGGCAGATTCCAGAACGCAGTATTGTCATTGCGCCAATCGGTGTTCGCCACCCTATCCTCCAGGACGCGAAAGATGTCCAGCTTGTCTGCATCCCTTACGCAGTGCGCAGCGGCGTTCGTAAGCGAATCTAGACCTTCAGGCACGTCTCGTCTGTTGTGAAAAAGCACGGCGTCAAGTATCGCCTTTTTGTGGGGATGTCCGTCCAACCACCCCTTGTCACGGACAATGTCATGGGAGAAAACCGCATGATCGACGCTATCCGAGTCCCGGAACGTATTGTAGAGACGCAACTGCTCGTAGCGACCTGTGTCATGAAGCAGTGCCGCAAGCTCGCATACTTCGGCCGTCTCCGCATCCATCGCCTCGCCTTCGGCTATGGACCTGGCGTTTGCGACAACCATGTCGGTATGATAAAGCTTTAGCGCCATCATCGGCGGCAACTCGCCGCCCTGCCGATAACCATCTACATATTCGGCGTAGAGGCGACGGACATTCGCAATCCAATCCGTCATTGACCGGCCTCCACACGCCTTCCCGACTCTGCCGCGGCACGCCTTGCTGCGGCGAGGGATCGGCCCATCCTGGCGAGCTTCTCCTCCAGTTCGTCGTTTCCCGCCCTTGCAGATTCCAGTTCCTTCTTCAGTTCCGCGAAATCTCTCTCAAGGGCAGACACACGCTCCTCAAGAGACTTCTTCTCCTGTTTGAGGCCCTGTTTCTCAATTTCCAGACACGCTTTTGCCGACTCAAGGGAGGCCTTTTCCATTTCAATAGTGGATATTTCAATCTCGAAAGCGCGCTTATCATGTTCAAGCTTTTGCTTTTCGGCCTTCAACACCGCAAGAGACTCCTCCAACTCAGCCTTCTCAATCGCCATCTCCTCAACAACCTCACGCTGGACATCAAGTTCATCCACCATGTCCACCGTATCGGAGACCTGCCTTGTGACAGATCTCACCACCTGCACAGGCTTTGCGGACTGTCGCTGCTTGATACCAAGCATCTCCGCGAACATTGACTGCTCCTCATTCATAACGTTTCCATTATACCATATCGACAATGAAGATTTCCACTCACGGCATTAAGCCAAGTGGACAACAAAGATTGCTCGAGCGCACTGATCAGCCAAGATATGCGCGGATCCAGGCAAGTTCACGACGGCGCATCGCCCGGTATTCGTCTTCCGTGCGATCATCAGCACCCGAAAGATGATCCATCCCATGCGCCACATAAAGCAACAACTCCTTGGCCACGCTCCATCCATTCCTCTTGGGGGCGGCGCGCAAGGCCTGATCGGTGTTGACGAACAGTTCACCATACAGCCCTTGCGTCTCCGGAGGGATGGAATCGTATGCCTGCGTCACGACATCGGTGGCACCTTCAATCCCCATTATCGCACGATGCGTCTCATCAGACCCCGCATCATCGACAAGGTGTATCACCACTTCATGCCACACCGGATTGCCCACCCTTGCGCACGAACACGATGCAAAAAAAGAGGCTGCCGCCTTCAGTGCGGTCCTGTTCAAACCGAACACCTTCGGCAACGCCCCTTCAACGGATACGGGAACCTTTACCAACCGTTCTTCATTCATGTGTACGCAACAGCCTTTGATGAAACAGAAAGGCGATACCCGTCAATGACTGTTGTCAAGCGACAGCACATCCAGAACCGCCCCCAATCGCACATTTCTCGCAGCGCAAAAGCACCTTATCATCAAAATGGGAGGTCTTCTGTGTCACCTGCAAGAACGTTCTCCGGCACGTCTGCGGGATCCGGCATCGGCTCGGTGGACGAGCCGTCCGCATCGAGAAGTTCGAGCTTGAGCGCGGTGAGATCTGTAAAATAGCGGTTCTTGCCAGTCTTGGGATCCTGCCACACGCGTCCATCGATCGCAAAACGCACCTTTGCCCGCTGTCCCTTCTGGACATTCTTGAGAAGGTTCGTGTTGTCCTTCTTGAAGGAGAACGCAATGTGGTTGGGATATTTGGTCTGAACGTCATTGTCGTCCGTAAGGACCAGATCCTGCTTGGTGAAACCGCTGGCGAAAGTCTGGAGTTCGCACACGGTTTCGACGATTCCGGTGTATTCGTAGATGGCTTGCATTTTATTTCTCTCTTTTCTTGTTTAAACTCTATCAGTGACGGAAGCTGCGCTGACCGGTGAACACCATTGCCACGTCGGCGTCATTGCAGCAGTCGATCACATCCCAGTCGCGGATTGCGCCGCCGGGCTGGACGATGGACGTGATTCCTTCGCGGATGCCGACCTCGGCGCCGTCGCGGAACGGGAAGAATGCATCAGACACCATGGCGCATCCGGGAAGACCTCCCTTTTCGGCCCTTGTCTGCTCCATGATCTCGGCCTGCTTCCTCGCGCCATCCTCCTCGCCAAAAACGAGACGAAGATCATTGTACGGCTTCTGGTACTTTTCCCAGGCAATCCAGTCGGCATGCTTCGTGTACGCCTTGTCGCGCGCTATCTCGGCAACCCCCACGCGATCCTGTTCGCCGGTTCCGATGCCGACGGTCGCCCCGTCCTTCACGTAAAGCACGGAGTTGGACGTCACGCCGGCCTCCACGAGCCAGCCGAAGACGAGATCCTCATACTCCTTGGCCGTAGGCAAACGCTTGATTTTGTGCTCCTCGTACATGACCGCGCCGGTCGTCTTATCGGTGATCTTGCGGTTGCAGTATGCAGGCATGAGGTCTTCCGGCCTGCGAGCGTTCGCGCAAAACGATGTCTGCACGACGATACCGCCGTCGATTAGACTTTTGAAGTCAATCACATGCTTGGCGACAAAATCGGTAAGACGCGCCATGTTCCTGATGCGGAACACGCGGAGATTCTTCTTGGTCGCGAACACGTCCATCACGCCAGGAGCGAAGTCCGGAGCCACGACGACCTCGGCATAGTTCTCGACGATGAGCTTGGCCGTCTCCATGTCGCAGTCGCGGTTGAGCGCAATGCAGCCTCCGAACGCCGCCAGCCGGTCTGCCCTGTTCGCACGGAAGTACGCCTCCGCAAGGGTGGAACCCACCGCCACGCCACACGGATTGTTGTGTTTGACGATCACAGCACAGGGCTTATCCATCAAATAGCGGAGGATGTTGAGGGCGTTGTCGGCATCGGTGACGTTCGTCTTGCCGGGATGCTTTCCGCTCTGAAGAAGTTCTGGGATGGACGCAAGCGGCTGGTTTGAACCGAGCATCTCGACCTCGCCGAGAACAAGATTGCCGTTGACGAGCTTGTAGAGAGCTGCTTCCTGACCTGGATTCTCACCATAGCGCAACCCCTTCTCCTCGCCGCCTATGTTCCACGTCACCTTCTCGTAGTTCAGCGTCTCGCGCCTGTCGCCGTCAATGAACGACACCTCCATCCGCGGCGCAAAATGGTCCGCCTCGATGGTCTTGTAAGCTTCCTTGAGATCTTTCACTGCATTCTCCTTCACTTTGGCGGACGAACTCCACTCGACTCGTCCACTGTCAAACATATGGTGTATATTATACCATATGCAGCGCTCCGGGATTTGAGTTTTTGCCAGTTTGAGAGTTTGGCCTTTCATTCGTTTCCGGAGGACGCTGCAGTAGGTCACCTGCGGATGAAAACCCGCGTTCCCGGCGAAACCTTCTTAGGGTCCAGGCGATCACCCCTGACCACCTTTCCCCTTGAATAGTAGAAGGTTGACTTGGCATTCCAATTTTTTCCAACGACTCCATAGGGAGACATTCGCTTTCCGAGGACTCCCACCTCCATGAACCTCCTTCTGTCCTCCAGATCCCGGAGCGTTTTAGGGACGGAGGATGAAACCCATTTTGCAGACATTCCAGGCGGTTTCTTGGATGCCGCCGTAGCGGTCTTCAACTTTTTGCCCGACACCGCCTTGGGCTTTTCGTAGTAGTTTTCCCTCTCGGGCTCGTTCTGTCTATCGGGGGATTTCTTGCTGAAGAACGACGTCAGGAACTTCTTCGGTTCTGGCGCCACATTGCGCCCCAACCGTCCGGACATGGTATCGACATTCCCGTAGAGGACCTTTTCCAAATAAGGATCGCCGACCACGAGACGACCTGCCCTGACGTCCGGATCGTATGCGGGCTTGGACTTGAGATTCAACCGTTGACGGACGCTTGGCATGGCAAAAAGCATACCGCACCGCTTACGGCCGCGGTGTTTTTTTCTCTGCCACTTGTTCGGCGCCCCATACGCGACATGGCTATGGCAGACGACCTGTGTATCCTTGAGCCCGTATTCCTTCTTGAGGATAGCCACAAGATCACGTATGGCATCCAACTGCGCCAGTGTCACGGGCTTGTCGTGAAAGCCAACGACTTCAATGCCGATGGAATGACCGTCACACTCCTCGCGTCCACACCACATGGATCTTCCGGCGTGGAATGCTTCGCGGTTACGGTCCACAATACGGTGGACGACCCCTTTCTCATCTATGCAGTAATGCGCCTCTCCCCGCTCCGAAAGTTTGTTGAGGGAACTGCGTGCGCCTGCCTCGGTGGTGTGCAGAACAATGAGGCGGGTTGACTTCCTTACGGGGCGCTCCGGATTTCGAGGGCTGCGATAGCGATTGGAGAATGAAAGTGCCCCTGCGCACAGGGGCACCGACAGCACCGCCCACATCGCCAGCGTTTTCAGGACGCCTGATTGTATGCGTGGCGACATGAACGGTCAGACGGAATCAAAACGCGAATCCGTCGCGAATGTAAGGCTTGACGAACTCGTTCGCCGCCGCCAGATCGAAGGATTGACTGCAGGAGTTCCAGCGAAGCTTCTTTCCGGGGAGTCGCTGAGCGACGCATCCGACGAGGATTCCCTCCATCTGAGGCACGCAGAACTCGACGTCCGCAAAGCAGCGCGAATGCGTCTGCTTGTAATACGGCCCCTTGCCCTGGACAGCATCGACGAATTCAACATAGTGGCCGAGGGCAAATCCCTTCATCTCCACCGTGGATTTGCCGGTCGTCGCCTCAGAGCCGGAACGGAACGGGATCGAGCGCGCAACCGCCTTTGCGGCCTCATGCGCAAAGATGTCGACGAACTGCTTGTCGTCGTTGAGTGCGATTGCGCACTTCGCGCCGTAGTCGTCCTGCATGAGCACCGCGCCCTTCGAGCCTATGATGTAGCAGCCCGTATTAGGTACCTTGCCCTCGTGAGCCGCAGCCCACTTGGGCATGATTGCGGCGTCCGGCTTGACGTTACCGTCGTACCAGTAGAGCGTGAGGGCAGGAAGGGTGACGCCGGGACGCACCTTGGATTCGCGCGCCTTGTAGTTGAGACGAACCTTGGACTTGAGCGGATAGGCCACATCATTCCAGGACTCGGTCATCACGCACTCGGCTTCGGACACGCCGCCAAGCTCAAGGCCGCGGAACGCAAGGTTCATCGTATGGCAAGCCATGTCGCCGAATGCTCCTGCGCCAAAATCGTAGAAACCACGCCACGTAAACGTGTGATAGACGTTCTTGCCAAGATTCCAAGGGTCGTACACATCTGCGTTATCAGGATACCTGTCGAGGAACGGGCGCTTCTTGGCGGTGGCAAGCCATGCATCCCAATTGAGTCCAGGGCGAAGATTGTCACCCTTGGGGTGGCTCTTCACCCAATCCGCAACACCCTTGCCCTGCGGCCATACGGGACGGTTGGTCCAAACATGGACTTCCGTCACATCGCCGAGGATCCCGCTCTGAATCACTTCAGTGCAACGGCGCATGGCATCAAGGGAGGATCCCTGGTTGCCCATCTGGACGACCACCTCGTTCTCCTTTGCGGTCTTGCCGAAATACTCAAGTTCCCAAAGCGTACGAACGAGAGGCTTCTGCACATACACATTGATGCCTTGCTGCATCGCGCAGACGGCAACCGGAGCATGGACATGATCGGGGGTGGAGATAGTCATCGCGTTGACGCCAAGTCTGCAGCAGTCATCGAGAAGTTTGCGATAGTCTGTGTAGAAGGGCACTTCGTACATATCGAAGTCGATACCATCCTTCGCGAGCCTCAGCTGCGCCTTCTCACGCATGGAATAGTCGGCGTCGCAAAACGCGACGATTTCGACGCGCCCCGTCCTGAGCATAGGAGTCCAGTCGCTATACCCTTTGCCCATCACACCCACGACGGCCAAGCGGACCTTATCGCCTCGGCCATACCACGTACGGCACCCCGTAGCACCTAGGAGCGCAGCACTGCCGGCTCCGAGGAGGAATCCCCTTCTTGAGGTATTTATAGTCATCACGTTTCCTTTCTATTGTTTGAGGTTCATGAAATGTCAGCCATTGTCCTAACCGGAATATCCTTTGTGAGCGTCACCTCCATCGGCCTCTGCGCAGAAGCGTCATAGGCGTATCCCGAAGGACCGAGAGGCCACACCACAGGCGCAGTGTTCAGGATCGTCGCCCTGAAGCCCTGCATGGTTGCACCCATATTGCCCGTGTGCGAAGAATTGCTGCCCTCGTTCTCAATGACGAACGGATGCCGATATCCCTTTGCCATGAGAAATTCCAGGAACTTCGCCCAGTCGAACGAGTCGCTGCCGCCAAATCCGGGAAGGCGCGGCTCGTAGTTGCAGCGATCCCATTCATTTGCAGGGAGCGGAACTCCGGCCCTCTTCGCGAGAGTGGCATCCACAGACTGTGCGGGGAAAAGGCGTCCCCAATGCACCGCTGCGGCCGTGCGCGAAAAGTTGCGGGTACCCTTGATGTGCACACGGCGCAGACGCGAGAAGTCCATTGCCGCTATGATGTCGCATGGGTCCACATGCTGCCAGATGTCATGTGACGGATCGTATGTCTCAGCAATCGCCTTGGACGGGACAAGCGCATACATGAGCTTGCGGGCTGCCAGGCATCCGGGGAGGTTGTTGTAGCAGTCGGGGGCCGTGACAGGCTGCCAACCCTCCATCGGGCAGTTCTCGAAGCACAGCGTGACCCCGAGATCCTCGGCATACTTCGCGATAGGGGTGAACACCTTCTGGAACTTGAGGAGGTTTTTCTCAAAACCGCCGTCCTGACGGCCAAGTTCATGGTCATAGCCAACAAACGAACCGCAGACCACATCGTTCGCGTCGCCACCAAGAAGCGCCGCTATGCGGATTAGCTTGAGAATGTGGTTCTGGTTGACGATCTGGTTCTCCGGCCTGCCGCCTATAAGATTGTCGTACGCTCCGACGGAGATGCGGAGCCCCTCTTCGTTGCAGCGGGCAACCACGCGCCTTGCGGCGTCGAGGTCGAACGTCTCATAGTCAAGATGCGTTGCGGTATGATCCTTGCGATCGGAATCACGGCGGAATACGCAAAGCTCAAGTCCCTGGGCACCGACTTCCTTGGCACGGGCGAGGACCTGTTCGAAACTCTGGCCAGGGAAGGCGCTGGTCATCAGCCATATCGGGTTGTTACCCGGCTCCGGCTTGGACTGCGCCAGAGCCTTCCTGCCCGTCATTCCAGCGACAGCGGCAAGCGCCGTTGCACTCTTGAAGAAATCACGCCTGTTCATCAGACAACCACCTCCCATCCGTTGCGATAGGAATCACGCTTTAGCGAAATGCCCGTTCTGTTCTCTCCCGCGAAATCGTTTCTCTCAGGATCCCAGTCGAAACCTGTATCATACACATAGCTCATGTTGCAGAGCTGGCAGAGAATGGCGCTGCGGCCACCCGTCTCGGCTGGAGACTGCGTCGGCTTGCGGTCATAGTAGTGTTCAACGAAGTTGCGCACCTGACTCTTGTCCGTGGACTTGTAAATCTGTATCTTCGCGGAATCAAGTTTGAAGTGCGCCACGAGCTTCGCAAGCGTCGCATCAAGCTTGTTGTCCTTTTTGGAGGAGGCGTCAGTACCATAATCCTTGCCAATGGACGCGGCGACGAGCTCCATGCCGTTGAATGTGGCATCCGCAAGCTGTTTGCGTATCTCCTCCGTGGGCTTCACCCCAGAGCCGGTCCACACGGCGATCTTGCCGCGATTGACGGCAACGATGCCCTTGGTACCGTAGAACACCGTGCCCCAGGTTCCGAAAGGACCGTGATACAGCTCGACATCTCCGTACGGTTTCTTGAAGAGCATCTTCATGCCGAACTGGCGGCGACAGCCGTGGAAAAGGTTGTTGGAGTGCGGTTCGTCGGAACGGATGATCTTGTACGGACCGCTCTCGTCCATATCAAGGCCCCACTGGGCAATGTCGAGATGGTGAGCGCCCCAGTCGCCGTTGTATCCGGTGCCGATGTCATCGTCAAAGCGCCAGAACATCACCTGAGAGTAGCTCGTGTGCATTCCACGCGGAGCGAGACGGTCGGAATACGGACGCCACTTCGCCGGACCGAGCCACATGTTCCAGTCGACATCCGCGTTCGGCGCACCTTCGATTGCGGCCTTTTCAGGTTCGTCGAAGAAACGGATCGGATGGGAAGGTCCGCCGAGCTTCTGTCCGCCACGGCCATAGTTGGCGTCCACATACTTCACGTCGCCGATGAAACCGTTGCAGACGATCATCACTGCCGTGCGGAATTCCGGCCAGCAACGCTGCATGGAGCCGGTCTGGAACACACGGTCGTACTTCTTCTGGGCGGCCATCACCTTGCGCGATTCGTCGACATTGAACGTAAGCGGCTTCTCGCAGTAGACGTCCTTGCCGGCCTTCATCGCCTCGACGGACATGTAGGCATGCCAGTGATCGGGAGTTGCGATGCACACCATGTCGATGTCGGGATCCTTTAGAACGTCACGGAAATCGGAATAGGCGACACAGGTGTTGGCGATCTTCTTTTCGGCGTAGTAGTCGTTCACGCGCTTTACGCCTGCGGCAAGACGCACCTTGTCGCAATCGCACACCGCCGTGACACGGCACATATCAGTAAGACCGAGAAATTCGCGCGTTAGGTCGCGGGCGCGGAGTCCATACCCGATGATCGCCACCGTGGGCTTCTCGCCGTCCTTGAGGGCTCGAACGCCCTTCTTCGCCGTTGCGCAGCCGGCAAGCGCCGCAGCTGCGGCGGAACCGAAAAGAAAGTTCCTTCTGTTGATATCCATTGTTCTGTATCCTTTTTTTATGATTGAAGTGAATCCGAAATCAGAGGAAAAGGCGCGTGAACCAGTTCGCTTGAACGTATTCCTTGGCCTCCTCTATCGAAACGGGCTCGCCGCCGCGATTGGCGGACATCTCGGCGGCCTCCATCATCGCCATTATCTCGATCGTCTCCTCCGGTGAGACGGGCGCGATGCCGGTCCTGAAGAACTTTACAATCTCCTTGACCAACGGCTGGTAGCCCTGATAGCCGTCATACACAATGACGGGGTTCTTCCTGTCTTTGGGTTTTTCGGGAAGCACGTATCCAGAATATATCCAGCTCTGGCGCATAAGACGCAGCTCGCCCATGCGACCATCCTTCCATGTGGCGTTGATGACATCGTCCGTATCGTTACGGAAGCAGGACACCTTGTCCACCCCCATGCCCATGATCGCCACAAGAGGCTCAAAACCGTGGATTCCATACCATGTGTAGTAGTTGTGCGTACCCTGCTCCTCAAGTGGAGAGGGCGAGATGAGCGCGGCTCCACGGATCTTGCCGTACTCACCCGCGCGAGCTGCCTTCGCAACGTTCGAGAAGCGAAGCGCGGAAGACGAGAAATACTGCGCGTTAAACTTCTTGCCGAGTTCGTATATCTTGAGCGCGTCAGCAAGATTATGCGCAAGCGGCTTGTCGATGAAGACGCGCTTGCCGCTGGCGAACACCTTCTCGGCCTGGGCAAGATGCTCGCGACCGTCACAGGTCTCGAGGCATACGACATCAACCTTGGCAAGCAGATTCTCGATCGAATCGACAATCTCGACTCCCATCTTCTTCATCTCGGGAATGTGTTTCGCATAGCGGTTTGTGCAGGATGCAATGTCCTTTGACCCCCACTGATACGCGGCCGTGACCCTGAACCCGGCCACGGAAGGATCCTTGTCGACATTCATGATCTTCGTGAAGGCTATCGAGTGGCTTGTATCAAGGCCTATGATGCCCACCTTGGTTTCAGCATAGGCAAAAGAAACCGACACCATCACTAGAGCCGCAAAGAGCAATCTATTCATTCTTGTTTCCTCATGTTGTTGTCCTATGGCACAGGCACACAAAACCTATCTCCATCAATCGCGCATTATACCACAAATGCGCACTTATGGAGCAGATTAATCCCCCAACATGTTCGCGCGCGCAAACTCAGTTCCCACACCTCCACAATGGTCCCAAACGCCAATAGGTGACAATATTTCACCATTACCCGAGTCGGAGGGAAATAGGCCTAGACCGACTCCAACATCTTAAACAGAGATGCTATTTTCCTGTCTGCGGTGTTG
>JAZOAC010000178.1:0-17997 GCA_045595285.1 Kiritimatiellia bacterium
GCACGTTGTGCAGGTTCGGGAGGAAGCGACGCTTCGAGATGCCAGTGGTGTGCAAACCGATGCCGCCCTTGTACTTGGGGGAACCCTTGCGGATGATGGACTTGCCGGCCGCAGGGCCTTTTCCGCACATATCACATACTCTAGACATTGTCTTGTCTCCTTATAAGTTGTTTCAGTTCGCTTCGCCAGGCTGCCATTCAACATTCTGGAACGCTTCGTCGAACGCTGCGCCAAGACCGCCAAAGGACTCGCCGCCGCCGACACCGGCAGACTCGCCGCCCGTAGGCTCTGCAGCCGCTTCAGCCTCAAGAGCCTTGATCTCGTCCTCAGTCATGGTGACCGCACGGATCGAGAGACCGATGCGACGCTCGTTGCGGTCAACCTTGACCACACGGGCCTCGACCTCCTGACCTGCCTGAAGTGCATCCTTGACCTTGTCAACGCGCTGATCGGAGATCTGCGAAATGTGCACGAGACCGTCGACGCCATCCTCAAGTTCGATGAACGCGCCAAAGGAAGCGATCTTGGAGACCTTGCCCTTGACGAGTGCACCAACCTTGTACTTGGAGGCGATTTCGGACCACGGATCCTGCGAAGCCTGCTTGAGACCGAGCGAGATGCGCTGCTCTTTCGGATTGACGTCGAGAACGACCGCCTCGACCTCCTTGCCCTTCTCAAGGCACTCGGACGGATGGTTGATCTTGCGCGTCCAGCTCATGTCGCTGACGTGGATCATGCCGTCGATGCCCTCTTCGAGCTCGATGAACGCACCATAGGTCGTGAAGTTGCGGACCTTGCCCTTCACGCGGCCGCCGACAGGATAGCGGTCCTGCACGGAGTCCCACGGATTGGCCTGCGTCTGGCGGATGCCGAGAGCGATCTTCTGGTTCTCGGAATCGACGGAAAGGATCTCGACGTCGACCTCATCGCCCTGGTTGAGCATGTCGCTCGCGCGGGCAACGCGCTTGGTCCAGCTGAATTCGCTGATGTGGACGAGACCTTCGATTCCGGGGGCGATTTCGACGAACGCGCCGTAGGCGGCGAGATTGACGACCTTGCCCTTGACGCGGGTGCCCTTCGGGAACTGCTCGGCGATCGTGACCCACGGATTCTCGGAGCACTGCTTGAGACCGAGGGAGATGCGCTCGCGGTCCTGGTCGACTTCGAGGACCATGACGTCGAGCTCCTGGCCGACCTTGAGCATTTCGCTCGGGTGCTTGATGCGGCCCCAGCTCATGTCCGTGATGTGGAGGAGACCGTCGATGCCATCGAGGTAGATGAACGCGCCGAAATCGGTGATGTTCTTGACCTTGCCCTTGCGGATCTCGCCCTTCTGGAGCGAACCGAGGAGCTCGGCCTTCTTCTCTGCCATCGTGCCCTCGATGAGCTCGCGGCGGGAGATGATGATGTTGCGGCGCTCGTTCGAGATCTTGATGACCTTGAACTCGTACGTCTGCCCGATGTAGGGCGTGAGGTCGCGGATCGGGGAGACGTCAAGCTGCGAACCGGGGAGAAACGCCTCAACGCCATCGATATCGACGATGAGACCGCCGTTGACCTTGGAACGTATCGTACCGTTGACGACACAACCCTCGGTGTAGCGCTCCTGAACCATCTTCCAGCGGATCTGGTCATCGGCGCGCTTCTTGGAAAGAATGAGCATTCCCGTGCGGTCGTCCTCTAGAGAGACGATCATCACGTTGAACTTGAATCCCGGAACTGCCTCGGCGGGATCAGAGAATTCATCAAGATTGACGACACCCTCGGATTTGTATCCGATATCAGTGAACACATCGTCATCCTTGACAGCAGAAACGGTTCCTTCCACAATGGAACCTGACTTGAACGTGGTATCCATGCCGCCACCGGCAAGGAGTTCCGCCATAGCAGCCGACTTCTGTCCGGCTTCGACGGGTTTGCGAATTGCCATTTGTTTTTGTTTTTTGGTTGTTTGATGATCACGGTTTTCAGCCGCGCCCTTCCCGTCTTTGGGCAAGAGACCGCCTAATATACCAAAAAACACCGTCAAAAGCAATAGACACACTCATGCCATTTCTGTCCGCACAGAAACTCGGCATGAAACCATATTTAGCACGGCATTTCAACCTGAGGAACGGAACTTGAGCCAAGCGTATGTGGCGGCTGTCGCCACGACAGGGGCGGGATATATGGCAGACACCGACATAGCCCATCCCGGAACACCAATGGGCAACATAATTGCCAGGACGACAACAAGAGCAAAGAAATACGCGAATTGACCGGCCATGACCGCACTCGGACACTTTTTCAGCGCCGCCAGCCCCTCCACCCTTCCACGCACAGTATGGATCACGCAGATGAACGAATAGAGAAAACTCACGAAGCGGGTAGTGTCGAGAATGCGCAGCGGTATGTTCTGGCACTTCCCATAATACCAGCCGCCTATGGATGGGAGTGAAAACAGGAACGGAACGACACCAAGAAGCAACCCTGCCACGACCGAGAACCTCAGAAGCCGCCGGTCGCCTGTCCATTCCGGAGGAAACTGGATAGCAACGGCCTGCATCCTTAAAGCGGCATATGCAACGGGGTTTGCAATTCCAAGCGTCACATAGTGGATTGCGAGCATGTCGGCAGGGTTTGCCGCTCGCCCCACAAATGCCGCCGTCATGAACGGAGAGACGGCAAGGAGCCCGGCCCCGAACGAAAGAGGTACCGTAAACCTGAACTGTTCCATGACCGATGCGCCAGCACCATCCTCAAGGCGACGTTCATATTTGCGTGCGAACATCTCCGAAAGCAGCCATTCAAGGATTATCGGAACAGTAAGGGCGACAAGTCCCCAGTCCGGTCCCACCATCCCATATCTGGGGAATGTGACCACAAATGCCGCAGTAAGCAGTATTCTCGCCGCAGTGCAAAGATTAGCCTCGAAGCTCGCGTACGCATTGAACAGTATAACCTGCGGGACGTTTCGCATGAAGAATGCCGCCTGCATCACTATGCTGAAAAAAAGCGTACGGCGGGCGATTTCCGTAAGATGCGGATTAAGATTCAGGAGATGTCCGAATATGAACGTATCGAACGGATGCATGCACACAAGCGCCTGAACCGCAAGCAGCACCGCCATCATGACTCCATTCAACCGTCTGAACGAGGAGAGACCGCTGCGCGTCTTGGCGAACACCATTCCGGTCATGATGAGACCTCCGGCCAATGCGCCGATCATGAACTGGATGACCTGCCCCAGCGAAAAGGCTGTAAGCGCATTGACGCCGTCCGGACCATGACTGATTACCGCACCCACCAACGGATACGTCAACGACTGGGAAAACGCCTGCAGCAAAAGCGGCACGTAAAAACGCGCCGCCGCCTTCGGACTGTAAGCCACTCTGCCACTTTCCATAACGCCGCATGATTATACCACATAAATTACCCAATTCCGGATAATCGTTTAGTCGGATGAATGGGTGTTTTCATGTTTCCAATGGAGATTTACCAAGGGTGATTAAAAATCAAACTCGCGCTATTGGTGATCAGTCGTCAGGCCCCCAGTCGAAGTCGAACAGTGGTGTTTTTGTTCCTGGTTTCAAGTCTTCGACTTCGACTAAAAACTCTCTTATTCTCCTCACCCTTCACTCCTTACTTCTTACCCATCTCCCTTCTCAATTTCAAAAATCAACGTAAATCCCAACGGAATTTTCATCTCCGCAAGGGTCCACCAGTTATTCACAAGATCCCAACCTCAAAGCCAACTGCATAGCGCGAATCACCTATCTTCCTTTTCTTTTTCCACGTTGATCCTGACAATATGCTCGCGGGTCTCGCCGGGTGCAAGCGGATGTGCAACACGCATGAACGGCTCTAGGCACCAGAACCGTTTCCATTCGTCAGGCATCAGCGTTTCACAGAGCGGCGTGCGCTCCACACCTGGATTCCAAGCATACCATGTGTCGATAGTGGATGCCGATACCGAATACGCGACCTTGCCGACACAATCCAAAAGTCTATGCGGCCTGCCGTCGGATTTGAAATCCTTTATCACCCACGGCATCGGCAGCCGCTCCCCGTCAAGCGCAACATCGCACGCATCAGCCACAGCAAAATAAGGATGCACACCGAATGCCGATTCATACGCCGTATTGCCTGTATTCGTTTCTATGAACTTTAGCTTCAACGCATTCGGGCCATCAACGGAAATGACTACGCGCAACGAGAACGGATGACGCCATATCTTCATCGTTTCCGGTGAAGATTCCGTCATGAGCTCTACACCATCCTTGCCTATCCGTCGAACAATCCGCCATTTCAGATACCGTGCGATCCCGTGCTTGGGCAATCCTTCACGTTTGCCGAACCATGGCCAACAAACAGGCAGTCCTCCATGAACCTCCTTGCCCCAAGGCGTGCTTTTAGGCATAAAGAACACCTCCTTGCCGTTCAGCACTTCCGGCTTCCAACTCGTCACCGTTGCACCGTCATAGCGAACGTGCATACGCCCATACTCACCTTCGCACACGATGCCGTTACGCTCCTCTTCGCTTACATATCGCGTGAGACCGTAGAACGGGGCGCACAGCTCATCTTTCCGCCCGTCTTTCCAGACCTTGCGCAATCTGTACTCATGACGCGAATGCGTCGGAAGCCCCGTTTCCTCATACCTCGCCACGCGGTACGGGATACCGTCGTACACCTCGTTGGTGACGTTGGCAAGAAACTTTCCGTCGCGCCAGAGTTCATAATGATCGAATTCCGGCGACATTTCCGCACCCCAGAGGACATACATCTGTCCATCCTTCTCGCCATGCCCCGCACGAGGCTTTTCGATGAGCCCCGTCCAGCCCGGAGGCATTTCGGCAACCGTCTCGCGTGTGACATGCGGCACATTGTTCTCTCGCATCCATCTGGCATACGGGTTGAGCCAGTCTTCGCAGATACGCGGCACTTTGGCGTTCTGCCAGCAACCCTCATACGATGTTATGGAGAAGCGGAATGTGAAGTTCATCGAATCACCGTCCGGCTGGTGCATCTGAAGCCAGTCCGTGAAGAGGTACGGATAGATCGCCGTCTTTCCGGCAGGCGGTCTACCGGTGTAGCATGTCTTGTCGGGATGTATCTCACCAAACTCCGTAAGCGTCGAATCGCGCATCATAAGAGCGACGCCGAAATCCCCATTCTCCACCGCGCACCAGTCGCGGACGGCACAGTAGGCATCGGATGTCATGGGATGGCTATCCTCGTATGGACGGATCACTGTACCGTTCAAGTGCGCAACAAACGTACCGCCCGGCACGGCAAACGGGAATGCGAGATAGCCGTAGCGGTAGTAGCGACGTGAGTTGAAAAGATCGCGCGCATGTTCGAACGTATCGACAATATCGACGCGTTTGGCGTCGTCAGGAAGATACACACGGCGCGTCACCTTGGCACCGAGCGCCGCCTCGGGAGAATCTTCCCATGTCTTATGGTTGTTTCGCGTATAGAGGAATCGGTTGGCGGAACCATCGAGCAGTTCGCGTTTCATATCCTTGTCGTATATCGAATAGATTACGCCGTTCGTGACAACCACGCGATACCAGCGATTTTCAGAGATGCCGTCGGAGCAACACGCACCGGGAGAACGGACATCATGCCCGTTCGCAACGGGCGGGACGATAGTTGTCCCGGTTCCCAATCCCAATTTTACCACGGCCTTGGCGAGTTCGTTGGAGGCGATGGCTGTCGCGCGCTCAATCCAATCGCGGTGCTGCATCCACGTCTCGAAGACGCGCCGCCCCTGGTATCCGCTCGTACCGTATGAATGTTCGTCGTTGAGAATCAGGTACCACCACGCGCGATCCACGGCGGCGCGGTCTATCGTGCCAGCGAACGTGCCGAGACGCTCCGCCGTCTCAAGCATCCTGTCGGCGTTCATTTTGTCGGCGAGAAGTTCAGGGGTGGAAGCGGCGTGCTGCAGCCAGCCGCTCGTCATTTCGCCGGTCAGCGTAGGTATTCTATCTCCGAATTTCCTCTCGAGATACTCGAACGGCTCATCGAGCCGTCCGACGGTGCGAAACTGCGGCCACGCCCATTTTGCGTTCCATTCGGCGGCAAGGTCGGCAAATGCGGTATTTGGCGACTCGTCATCGCCGTAAAGCGATGCCAGCCAAATGTCGTAGGGATATTTGCGTTCGAGAAGATCCAGAAATGCCGGCAACCGCTTTTCAAGAAAATCTATCGTTGCCTTCATTCTCCTGCCAGGCATAATGCCGAGGCGGGAATAACCGTACGCATATTGCGTCGAACACCACAAAAGCAGCGATTCATCACGTCCCGGCGCCTTCCACCGGAACACCATCGGCAATCGGGAATCATACGAAATCTCTACCCGTGAGCCACCGCCCATCGCATCCGGATTCCATGTCGCAAACGGAATGGAAACATTCTTTTTCCAGATCGTTGAGGCAATGGGATTCCATTGATTCGGAAGAAAAATCCCGTATCGAATGCCCGCTTTGGCATACGGGCGTATCACGGAACAGCTGATGCCGGGATTGTCCGCCATTATGAACGTCTTGGTCCCGATTCCCCATTTGTCTGCAAGAAGCCGTTTCGTCCAAAGCGACCGTTCGATTTCGGTCTCTGAAAAAAGATGCGTATGGTTGCCAGCGCAGGTAACGCCAATATCCATGCGGCCCCGCGCAACATAATTCGTCACAATCCGCCATGCCGCATCCATCCCTTTGTCCCGATGGTAGTTGTCCCAAAACCAAAAGCCTTCCATAATATAACGGTAAGCGGCAGGATCGTCATCCCCTCGGGCGTCCGCATCGACAAGACGGGCGGCATCATCAATACGCTTGACGGTACCATGCCTTTGGATGTAGGGTGAATTGTGGAGCCCTATATCGGTATGGGTCGATTTCAGACCGTAAAGCTTCCACTCCCTCAATGGCGGCACTTCGGCTGGAATGCGATTAGTCGACACCAGTTCATAGATTCTTTGCCCTCCCTCCATCCGGGACACCAGTCTCCTGCCGTCGCGAGTCAACATGGAATGGACGGCAAACCCGTAGCCGGACGCAAACCCGGTCATCAACACGGAAACACAAGAAGCAAGAAACAGAATCTGCCGTCTTTTTCCCTGCATGGATCAATCCCCTTCTACATCCCACCCTGACTTATCCGGGATACATTATGCTTACCATGCAGAACCCATTCCTTTGCCGGAATAAGCACGCCGTCAACTGCAGCCGGCGCATCGGCGTAATTTACATATATCCGATCTCCGTTAGCATAAGTCGTGCGCCAAACTCCATCGCGAAGCGAATCGTACTCCTCCATGAATTCGTATTGAAGATACGAGAGTCGCTTGTATACATCCCATCCTTCTTTGATCTTTCCGACCGCAATCTCCAGTTCTCTGTCCGTCGCGCAGCCAAGATCGCCATCGCCCATCCAGTTCTTTCCGTTGTGCTTGAATTTTGAATAAAAGTAGAATGTCGGCCGTCCGCCGAATTCGACAAGCTTGAGCTGCCAGTATTTTTCCTGCGCAGTAAAGTTCACGGTGCGGGTGAACGGATTCATGGCAAAAACGCCGTTGTACACCAACTGGGGGAATGGCATCATCCGATCAACGAGCCCCACATTTTCTTTGCGAGGATCACCAAACGAGACATAAAGAGCTGAGTCGAGATTGCCAACAAAATGATCGAACGCTCCCTCGGACGCAAAACCACCAAACACTCTTTTCGCCAAGGCCGCACCCTTTCCCCACCATTTTGCAGTTTCCTCCCGTCCAAGAGGATGGCGTTTGTCATGGCACTCATCCGCCAACACAATGCTGACGACATCGAAATACCCAAGACCTTTGAACCCGCAAGCACCCATCCTCCAGATATCGCGGCTCGAAAACCGTTCATACGCCCTCTGGGCGCAAATGCGCGCACTTTTCCCGCCGCCCCAATTTCCACTAGTAAGCAATCCTCCTTCTTCCGTCTTAGCCAACCACTCTTCATCCCACGACTCTGCAATGCGATATGCATCAAGATAGTTTCCGTGCGGCACGATGAGATACCCCATATCCCTCACGGCCTTGACACACTCCTTCAGTTTCGCATCTCCGCCAAGAACCGGTTCTGCAGGAAACGATTGCGGCCATCTGCCATCGTGCCCGCCGATATTCCAACCCACGAGACACAACTCCGCCTTGTCCACACCTGACTTCTTCAGCGCACGGGCTATGTCGACGACACGGTCGAACGTGACGTATGGCGAAACCGGAGGTTCAATCTCCGGTACCTGCTCAAAAATCGCCGGTGGAACGGGTTTCCACGCCTGTCGGATGCGGATTTCCACACTGTCGATTGCATCTTTGAGCACGGCATTCGTAGCACCACGCTCCTTGAGCGTTTTTGCCATCCCACGATCAAGCTGATAACTGCGGTACGCCCGGGCGATACCTCCCAATGTGGCCTCTTTTCCGTCCAACCGTCTGAATTCGATCTCAAAATCCTCGTAGGGACGACTGCAAAGTTCGTTTTCGAGCACGCAGCTCATGCTGTACTCGCCATTCTTCGCTGTCACACGCGTCGTAAAATAATACTTGAGCTTTTTTACAATCGCGACAAACGTCCGTTCGGGCGTTTTCATTCCGTAAACACTCATGAGCTGCCAGCGTCGACACTTGGCCACTCCTTCGTCACAACGGAAGGTACCGTACTCGCCGCTTGAAAACACCCAAAAACCATCATCGCCTTTTCTTGCCCGCGCAAAATCTGGAGTCAAAGCAAGTGACAAGGCTTTACGGGCAGCAATCTCTTCTTTCTTCAATGCAAATATCGCCACACCATCCGTCTCTTTCAGCTCGCGCACCTCTCGCTTTACGCACCCGTCCGGCATTGTCCACGCCAGCTCGATCGTCGAAGCCCGGACGATGGACGCACAAAACAAGACAACAGCAAACAAAACCCGCGCTCCGCGCATTTCATTTTCCTTTCTTTTGAGATACGGCAAATGCCTCGCCGACAACAAACTCCGACCCGGGCCGAATCCTCAACTCACCCGAAGACGAAACCTGAAAAACATCTTTCAAGCGAAACCAGGAGAGACGGTAATCCTCAAACAGCGAAGTAAGCGCAACAAAACGACCCGCCTTAAAGCCAGTCGGCAACTTGATAACCGCATCAGGAGACGTAAAACAAAAATAAATTCGTTTCGTGTAAGGATGCATCGCCCACACTACCCCTTTGTCAAGGTGGGCGGTAGGGCTGTCGTAAACGACCTTATCAGCATCCCAACGGCGCCGGTCAAGCGGAGTATTGTTCAGATTCTCGAAACGCGGCAATTCGTGAGCCAATTTCATGCGCGGCGGAACATCGCGAATGTTTGTGATGTCAGGGCACGGACATCCAAACCATACGCTCCAGACGCCACGCGAAGCTGCGAGGCCAAGATTGCGAATATCTTTCTCGTAGTCGTACGGCAATTCGTCGCAGGCATAGGCTATTTGATCGGCTTTCAAAAAGCCGTTGGTGAAGTTCATCGAATCCAGAAATCCCTCACCCCCTTCGCTCATGACGAATTCTGCCCGCGCACCACGGAATTCATCACCGTCAAAACCGCCTTCAAAGAACGGCTTTACCCAATTTCGGCCAATATGCCATGGATCGACAATAAATGCGGCCTTGGGATTGATTTCGACAACAGCCCTTCGAAGCGCCATGCGATAGCGGAGACAACCTTCGGAATAGGTGGGATAATCGACCTTCTCGCCCGGACCGAGCGAAACGCAATCCCTACCTGTCCAATGCGCCAACGTCACCTGTTCTGGACGGCCACGCTTCCATGCAGGAGTCTTGGAAGATTCGTTTTTAGGGAATCCGTAAAAATCGCCCGATGGATTGGGGACATCCCAGCAAAAACCGCCAAACCTGAATTTTGGATTCTTGCTTTCGATCTCCCGTATCCTGTACAGGATTCTCGCGACAATCTTGTCTATCACCGCCTTCTTTTGGAAATTCGGCTGAACCGCATGACGACTGTAGGATACACCATTCGTCACACCGCGTATGCGCGTTTCCATGGTGCCGTGGAACCAACCTGTCGCCAGATTGTGCGGAAAGGGAGCCGACGCATCTTTCTTTGCGCACATTTCTTCCAGTTCCGCAATCTTCTCCGGTGGGTATGTCTTGGAATCATCAATGTTGCACGGATACGTCGCGTACTCCGGGGATTCCAACACAAACCAAAGCCCTGACGCACCTTTTGCGCCATACATCCCGTTTGAATAGAGAATGTGACTGTATCCCATCACTCGAGCATACGTCACACGCTCCTGCACCGGACCGCTCCACACGCCGAAAAAATTGCGGGGATCTTCAAACCGGTACTCGGCGCGCGCCGTAAACAGCGCTACGCCACACACAATGCAAACAATCGCGTAAAACTGCATACGGATCACCTCGCAAAACAATAATCAACGAATTACAATGGACGTACCCAATGGTTCAGTCTGACGCATGAAGGCGGATACAGGAAGCGCACCACGGGAGATGCGAAACTCGTCAAGCTTCATAACCGATTGAGCCGTATCGTTTCCGAATCGCAGGAAATGATAGTCGCTTACAGTAAACACGCCTTCTATCTTATCATTGTCACCGACCTTCTCATAGTCAAAGTAGACAGTGATCTTCTGTTTGGCATGTTCCGACTCATGACTAATAATCAGCGCAACATGATGCCACTTGCCGTCAAAAGGCGAACTGGCTCTAGGAATTGACACATTCTTGTCGTTCGATTTAGGCGTATCGGTCCTGCAATTCAGTCCGAGATCTCCATTTTCCTGAAACAGGAATGGAAGACGGTTTGGATAATTCCCTGTCGTAACCGCATCCTGCCTACAGGCCACCAGAGGAGTCCAGCTTTTCGCTGCAAAATTCGCTTTGAAAAAGAACTCAATTGTCATTGCATCGTATATTCCAATCTTGAATGGAGCGATGTCGAGATCAACGCATCCTCCATTCAACTCAAGACAACCATTATTCTCTTTGCGTGGAGCGACCTTGCCGCCATCAACAATTCTAAGATTCAGCATATCCTCGGAAAATGCAAGTTTCCCCTTCGCAAGCGCATTCAAGACGCCAACCTCAAAAGTGCCGTTGGTCGTCTGCATTCCACTCCAGTCACGCGCATTAAAATCGCCGTCAAGAGGAAGCCACATCACAGTTCCCCCATCCGTGACGGTCGAGCCTTGCCACATCATTTCATCAGTTTGGAGCGCCACATTGGAAATGCGCAACTCGGCTATATCGCCATCCCACGAATAACCGTTGTACTGCTCATGATTTCCGACCACCCAAGGATAGCGTTCCGCCGTACCGCCGTTAGAGTAGCCATATGCAAGCGGGCCGGGGAGTTTGGCAGTCTTGATTTCCCGGTGATCAATGAAAAAACCAACATTATGACTCTCTCCATCGATCGTCAATGCAATATGATGCCACTGTTCGTCCTCGATTCCATGCCTTCCCAGCTCAATATCACCATAACCAACATCACCCGACGCGTTTGTCACACAACACCAGTGATAGAACCAGACGGAGTTGGCATTGCGATACAAACCGTTGTAATACGTTCCTTGTCCGAAATCATGGTACTTTTTCGAGACAAACATCTGGTATTGATTGACCGAAGAAACAGGCTTTGGTCTCCGCACAAAAAACTCGAATGTAAAACTCTGCAACTCCAATTCACCGTCTGAATCGTCGATATAGAGCGGACAACCTTGACTGTTTCCTGGCTTCCCATCGAAATGGAGAGATGTACTCTGCGGTATATCAACGCCAAATTTTGATTCCCGATATGCATCGAACGGCTTGTCATCAAATGTGGAAATAGATGAGAGATGGCTGGTCGACGCAGCGCCGTGGCGGTCTACAACCTTTGCAGGAAACTTCGATTCATCAATTCTGTTCAAGAAACTGGTTCCGATAGCCACCTTCTCACCTGCCGTTCCATCAAACGACCATCGCCCGACAATCTCGCCGCTAACGTATGGAATATGAAAAATTGCAGACAACGCGAATGCATGTGCAAACCACCGCGCATGTTCAGACGATCTTGTTGCGAATGCAATGAATCTTTTAAGCATTATAAACCCTCCTGATTTGCGCATATTATACGCAAAGGTCAAGAGCGCACACAATCCCAAATCAAGCAAAAAACAGATACATTTTGAGCAAGCAAAAACGTAGTCGTTATGGTTACGAGTTTCGGGTTTCTTGTTTCTGGTTTCGCTTCCCACTAGCGACTAACAACTATCGACTAGCGACTTTCCCCACTCCCTCACTTCGACTTCAACTTAAAACTTCGACTCAAACCATCCCTTATTCTTATTCTGGCTGCGGTATTCCTGGATGGAGACTCCGTAACAGGCTTTGAAATATTCACGAAGGCGAGACAATTTGTTAAATCCACAACTATAGGCAATGTTCTCTATAGAGTCGTTGGTTGCGGCCAGTCGATGGCGGACCGCCTCTAAACGAGTATGCAAAATAGCCTTCCCGATGGATTCCCCCTGGATTTCCCCGAATCTCAAATCCACCAACCGTCGCGAAACGCGCAGATATTTAGCTACGTCGCATGAACCTATTGGCTCCGCATAATGTGCGCGTATGAACGCAAGCGCGCGCTGAACCAGCTTTCCGGACGTTGAAACGGGAGATGTCGATTCCCGCACCGCAATGCCCTTCACGTCGATTTCCACATGCTCAACGGCCTGCAATTCCCGCCCATCAAGCATTTCGTGCAGTTTCTCCGCGGCAAGCGCGCCGATGCGCTCATGGTCCGGGCAAACGGACGTAAGCGGCGGAGCCGTGCGCGGACAAAGCTGTTCGTCGTTGTCCACACCGATCACCGCAACTTCGTTCGGAACGCTGAGCGATGCGTCCCTGCACGCCTCAAGCACCTGAATTGCCCGGTCGTCAAAAGCCGCAAAGACTCCGGCTGGTTTCGGAAGCCGTTCCAGCCAGGCCCTGAGCTTCGGCAAGTCATACCCTTTGACGCCGGCCCGGTAGACCGAAACGTCGAAACCATTGCGCTTCATCTCCGCTATGAACGCTTTGCCGCGCAACCGGCTCCATTGGCTTCTGGACAATGCCGGAACAAATGCGTAGGAGCGATATAGCCCCTGAGAGAGAAAATGCCTCGCAGCCTCCCGTCCGACGCTTTCGCATGAACCTGAAATCATGACCAGATTGCGGGTACGTTCCGACAGCAGCGTGTCGTAGACATCCACCGCAACCGTCGGCAGATCGAGCCGGGACAGTTCAATGCCGCCATCGCGCGCCTCAGGAAGCGAAAACACCACTCCGTCAACTCCGCGTTCACGGAACGACTGGACGAATTCGGCGCTGAAATCTTCGCGATGCCTGACGAACTGCAGCTGCCAACTGAGATTGTTGTCGATCATATAGCGGAAAAACCCGTCGAGCTTGCGCCTTCCCGGTTCTCCTGCAAGCTGAAATGCGACAACTATGCGTTTTACGGAACTACTCATGGAGCTGAAGTATACCACAAATCGCCATTGCCGAAATTGTCCATGTTTTTTCCTGATGCGGACTTGGGACGACAAGACCGTTTTGATATATTTTCCTGCATCTGCGCGCAAAGAAAACAGGCGCTCCGGTGCATACCCCAATCCAATAAAAAGCAAAAGAAACAGCAAAAGGAAACCTTGGCATGAAACTTGCCGAATTCGTCCCGCCAACACCGCATCCGCTGTGGAAACTTTGCCTTCAGATGGGAATTACGGACGTCATCGTAAAGGTAAATCCCGATCTGACCGGCCTTCACGACCCGTGGAAACTTGAAACGCTGGAATCGATCGTCGGCCGCCTTGCCGAAGCCGGACTGACCGTCGTCGGTCTTGAAGGCGACCCGTTCGACATGTCGCCGATAAAGGAATATGGCGCGGGTGGTGATTCGGCAAATGCCGCCGAAAGCGAAAAACGCAAAGAAACCCTTGCGCACTATTGCGAACTGCTCGATTCCATGGGAACGCTCGGAATCAAACTTCTCTGCTACAACTTCATGGTCGGGAAAGGATGGTCGCGAACCGGTCTGCGAGAAGGACGCGGAGGCGCAAAAGCCACCTGTTTTTCCATCGGGGATTTGCCGACGCCAGAGACCAGAACCGACGGTCGGACGCTTGATGCAGGACAGGTCTGGGACAATTACGCGCACTTCATCAAAACGGTAATGCCCGTCGCCGAAAGAAACGGCATCCGCATGGGGCTCCATCCGGACGATCCCTGCCTGCCTTCTCTCGGCGGATTCGCCCGGATTTTCGGAAGCGTGGAGGCATACGACCGGGCGTGTTCGATCTATCCGTCCGAAAGCAACGCCGTAACTTTCTGCCAGGCGAATTTCAAATTGATGGATTGCGCAAAGACAGCATCATCCGGTCCGACAGACGCGCTCGCCGGAATGGTCCGGCATTTCGGCAGGCGCATCGCGTTCGTCCATGTGCGCGACGTCGAGGGAACGAAGGAGAATTTCGTTGAGCTGTTCCACGACCAGGGAGACGTCGACCAGTTTGCGCTGATGAGGACGTACCGCGAACTTGGAATCGATGTATTCATGCGCGGCGATCACGTTCCCGAAATGGCCTATGACCGGATGATTTCGCCTGACGACACCCCCGGATATTCCACTCTCGGGCGTCTATTCGCCAATGGCTATCTGAAAGCCCTTCTCAAAGGAACCGCCGGATGATGCGCAGGGTCTACATCGGGCAATATTCAAACGGCAAGGACTGCGGCATCCTCAGCATAGGTGTCGACGAAGCCACCGGGGAAATCGTACGGCTGAACCATTGCGGCGGATATTCCAACACTTTGTGGCTGTCGCCCTCGTACGACGGTTCGCGTCTTTACGCCGCACGGGACGGCGGCATAACGGTTTTCGATACCACAAGACCCGAACTGAGGCCGGTCGCGGATTACGGCCTTGTGCGTACGCAACCCTGCCACATGTCGCTATCTTCGGACGGGAAGCGTCTGTACTTCGCCGAATACACAGACGCCATATGCGGAATCATCGAACTCGATTCCGGCGTTATTCTGACGGCTACGCTGAAAGGAAGCGGCTCCGATCCGGTAAGGCAGACAGCGGCACACGCACATTGCGCGATCGAAACGCCTGACGGACGCCACCTGTGCGTTGCTGATCTGGGCTCCGACTCGATATGGTTTTTCGACTCCAAAAGTCTCGCACTGGAATGCAAAATGGAGACGATGCCATCCGGAGCCGGTCCGCGCCATATCGCCTTCCATCCGAACGGAAAATTCGCCTACATCGTATTCGAACTCGCCAACATCATAGCTACGTACCGGTACATAGACGGAAAACTCGAACACATCCAGACGCTTCCGCTTCTTCCGGAGAATTTTTCCGGACACAGCCAGGCGGCGGCATTGAAAATCTCCGGTTGCGGGAAAATGCTTTTCGCGACCAACCGTGGCCATGATTCCGCTGTCGCATTCCGCATCGATCCCGATTCGGGAAAATTGGCGGCGGCGGCGCATTCCCCTCTCGGCGGCAATTGGCCGCGGGACCTGACCTTGCTGCCGGGCGGCAAAATCGCCGTAGGATGTCTTGAGCGCGAAGGCGAAGTGCGCACCTACTCTTTCGATGCCGACGCCAACCTTTTCACTCCATTGCCGTTTTCGGTCAAGATGCACAGACCTGTCGTGGCGGCAACAGACCCATCAAGGAACACAATATGCTAAAAGAAAAATTCTATCTCTCCGGGAAGACCGCATTGATCACAGGCTCTTCGCGCGGAATCGGACGCGGGATCGCGCTGGGGCTTGCCGAATATGGCGCCAAAATAATTCTGCATGGCTCGCGCGCCAGTGCGCAGCTTGACGAATCCCTCGAACTCGCAAACCGGCTTTCTCCCGGCGCCGAAATATGGATTGCGGACCTTTCCGACATTTCGCAGGTGGAAACGATGCCAAGAGGCATTGACATACTCGTTTCGAACGTATCTATCCAGGAGCGCATGAAATGGGAAGAATTCGACATGGCCGAAGCGCACAAGGAATTTGAAATAAACTTTTTTGCGGCATTGCGCATGTTCCAGATAGCCTATCCCCACATGAAAAAGAACCGTTGGGGAAGATTCATTTCCGTCGGCTCGGTACAGGAAAAGCGTCCGCACCCAAGCATGGTTTCGTATGCCGCATCCAAAGGCGCGCTGGAGAACATGGTCAGAAACATCGCACGTCAGGTTGCCGCCGAAGGAATCACAGTGAACAATCTGTGTCCGGGTGTGTTCTGCACCGACCGTAACCGGAGTTGCCTTGCCGATCCCGAATACGGCCCCAAAGTGACAGCGTCCATTCCGGCACACGACTACGCGATGCCGGAGGACGCCGCCGGTACGGCGCTTCTTCTAGCATCTGATGCCGGTCGCTACATCACCGGCGCGACTATCATGATCGACGGAGGTCTCAGCTTGCCAGGGTGAGGAGTTATAAGTTGTAAGTTAGGAGTTTGCCGCAAAGAACGCAAAGGACACAAAGGGTGAAAGTTGTGAATACGAATCATTTTTTAACGCAGAGGCGCAAAGGCGCAGAGAAGCGGAGATGAGAAAAACTCTGCGTCTCTGCTGCTCTGCTTTCTCTGCGTTAAAATAAAAGGATTCGTTCCCAATCTACACGATCTACACGTTCTGCACGGCTAAAATAAAACAACACAACCCGAAACCAGAAACAAGAAACAAGGAACCTAATATGCCATCATTAGCAGACATGCGTACTAAGGCCAAAGAGGCAGGCCTCATGAAACTCGACCGCCTCATCGAAAAGCGTCAGCACATCCCGACGAACGAATTCCCGATTCCGCTCAAGGAACTCTGCGAGCGCTTCGAGAAACTCTACACCGGCTGCGTCAACGACGTAATGCGCGAAGCGTGCCTTCTCGACCAGAACCTTCCTCCGGACATCATGCCGCTGCGCGACGAAATGGTCGTGTGCGGTGAAGCGTTCACAGTGAAGAGCGCCCCGAACTGCATGATCGAAGGTGAAATGACGTTCCGCGCCCAGATGCTCGACGACTTCAAGCCGGACGGCGTCGTCGTGTGGGATACGTCCGCCGACGTGGAGGCTTCACTCTGGGGCGGAGTCATGACGGCCACCGCCATCACGAAGGGAATCCGCGGCGCTATCATCGCCGGCGGCATCCGCGACACGAAGCAGATCTTGGAGCAGAACTTCCCGGTGTTCTACCGCTACCGCGTCTCGAACGGTTCGCTCGGCCGCTGCATGATCACACACTACCAGACGCCCGTCAAGATCGGCAAGGTCACGGTGCGTCCCGGAGACATCATCATGGGCGACATCGACGGAGTGATCTGCATTCCGCGCGAAATCGCATACGAGGTTCTTCTCCGCGCCGAAGGCATCGAGAAGAACGAAGTCGATATCTTCTCCTGGGTCCGCCAGGGCGACACGATCTCTGAAATAATCGACAAGGGCGGTTATTTCTGATGAAATTCCGGAACCCCCAAGAGCACAAATTCAGTTGCCTTATTGCGTGATTTGCAAAACAACAAGATTTCGGGCAATCAGAACGCTTCAGGCATAGCAACCGTTAATCGAGTAGGGGGAGTTTTCTCCCCCTCTCACACCACGGAACGTGCCTTTTATGGCACTGCGCGGTTTCAACTTTTCGGTAGTGCAAACGGTATCAAGCCAAGATTCCTGAATCATTCGTTTCCCATGGCTTTGTTGGCTTGTGCGAATTGTGACTTTCGCCACCATCCATTGCGGCACATTGCCGTTTCCCACGCTTGGTGTTCCGTGCACCCGTTCTGGAACAACTGGGGATAGACCACGAAAAGAATTATAATTTCACGTATTAACCGATTGGTTTTGTCAAATAGCACAATTCAGGTAGTATATAAGATTTCGTCCGCACCATAATCTTGAGAATCAGTCCAAACGATATTCGCATTCCGATTAATGGTGCTTGTAT
>JAZOAC010000179.1:0-53913 GCA_045595285.1 Kiritimatiellia bacterium
AGTCGGCAGTTGACGCATAAGTGAATGCCCATTTTCGTCGGTCATACAGGGAAGATTGCCGAAGAATCGGAGCTTAATGCATATACTCATCGGTTGTACAGAGAGGATTGTCGCAGAGAAACGGGTTCTTGACGCTGTTGCACGCTCTATGGATCAGGAGATGGTCATATTGAATCAACTTATGCTCAAATCGTCGGGTGTGGAGATATTGCGAGGTCCGTTGGTTCTTGTAAAAGCCGATGTTGTCGGTACTCCAGAGCCGGAGTTGATTTCGCAGAAGAGCATTTATGGAAGCGATCCCAAACTCCGGTTGGAGCCGATATCGGCTCCTGGAGTGTGGGGGGCGTGGAATCTGATCATCGTGGAAGAGAATCCGCGCTGCATTCCTGTCTGCGATTTTATTTCAGCTGGCGACGAACTCAAAAATCAGGGGTAGTGTTTCAGCTTGTGGTTTTGAATAAGCGGTGATTTGTTCTTGAAATTGCGTCGTATGCAGATTTGTATGAAAAAAAAAGTAGTTTCGTGGATGTCATCTTCATGTGTATATAGGTTTGTTGTCAGACTATACCCTCTAAATCTCAGCGCTCTTCGTGGTTCCACGTGAGCATCCCACTGTCTAATTCGGTTTTCCCTTGTTCCTCCTTTCATATTCGTACGGTCGCTTTCGTCAGCATTTATCCGTAAAGTGTGGTACAATTCTCCGCAAATAAACGAACGACAAAAGAAGGAATGACATGGCGGGTGAATATCAGTTCAGTCTCATAGACGTAACAAAGCAGGCGGGTACGAAAACCATCCTGCAGGATGTCAATCTCAGTTTTTTCTACGGTGCGCACATCGGCGTAATTGGCGGCAATGGAGCTGGAAAATCCACTCTTCTCAAGATTCTTGCAGGAATCGACACCGAGCTTATGGGTACGGTGCAGGTTGCGAAAGGTACCAAGGTTGGATATCTTCCGCAGGAGCCGGAACTTGATGAGACAAAAACCGTAGCCGAGGTCGTGGCAGAAGGTGTTGCGGACGCGAAGGCGATGATTGAGCGCTACGAGGACCTCTGCTGCGAACTTGACGATCCCAAGGCGGCTGCCGAAATGGAACGACTTCAGGAGATCATTGACGCCAAGGACTACTGGAACATAGATAACCTCGTTGACCGGGCGATGGCGGATATGGGATGTCCCCAAGGCGACACACCGGTGAACGTTCTCTCCGGAGGCGAGCGCCGCCGCGTGGCGATATGCCGGCTCCTGCTCACCAATCCTGATGTTCTCCTTCTCGATGAACCCACCAACCACCTTGACGCAGAAACGACGTTTCGTTTAGAGGCCTACCTCAAGGAGTTCAAGGGAACGCTCATTGTCGTCACTCACGATCGCTACTTCCTTTCGGATGTAACCGATTGGATTCTTGAGCTCGACCATGGCATCTGCTATCCGTACAAGGGGAACTACGAAGAGTGGCTCAAGCAGAAGCAGGCCATGCTCGAGCGCGAGGCGAAGGCAGAGAACAGTCGCCGCAAGCTTCTTGAGAACGAACTAAAGTGGATCCAAACCAATCCGTCCGGACGCCACTCCAAGGCCCAGGCCCGTGTCAAGCGCTACGAGGAACTGCAGAAACAGCAGGTCAGCGCACGTGAGGACGATCTGGTCATACGCATCCCGCCGGGGCCGCGTCTCGGCGACCTGGTGGTGAAGGCCGAACATGTGAAGATGGGATTCGGCGACAGAATCCTCTACGATGATCTCTCGTTTGATCTTCCGCGTGGCGGAATCGTGGGCGTCATTGGTGCTAACGGTGCCGGCAAGACCACACTGTTCAAGATGCTGACCGGTGAACTCCAGCCGCTTTCCGGTACACTGCGCATCGGTGACACGGTAAAGCTCTCATATGTGGACCAGCTTCGCGGTGAACTTGATCCTAATCGTACCGTGTATGAGGAGATCACCGGCGGCGGCGAATTTGTTCGTTTGGCGGGCGAAACCATGATGAATGGACGCGCATACTGTTCACGCTTCAACTTCCGCGGCCCAGAGCAGCAGAAGAAGGTGGGCGTTCTTTCCGGCGGCGAACGCAACCGTGTGCATCTCGCAAAGCTTCTCACGAGCGGTGGCAATCTGCTTCTTCTCGATGAACCCACCAACGATCTCGACGTCGCAACGCTGCGTTCACTGGAGGAAGGACTTCAGGAATTTGGTGGCTGTGTGATGGTCGTGTCGCACGACCGCTGGTTTCTGGACCGTATCGCCACGCATATACTTGCGTTCGAGGGAAGGGGCCGGACGACCTGGTTTGAAGGAGGTTTCTCCGACTACCACGAGATGAAGGAAAAGCGCCGCTGAGCGCGCTGGAGAACTGCTGATGCGTCTGCCCGTCCATATTTGGATCAGGGAGGAGAACGCCAGTCCCGATGAAATCGCGGGATATTTTATTGAACTTGCGCGAAGACTCGACGGTCATCCGCAGAAGATGCGGCTTTCCGTCGAGTCGACTGTTCCAGTAACTTTGGATTTTGATCCCAAGGACGGAGATCCAGTCATCTCAGTGGACGGCAATGCGCGAAAGTTCGACATGCGCCGTAGATGGCTTCCAGAGCATCCTGTTCCATTGGAATTTGGGCACTGTCCGGTTGTCCTTCTGATTGATCCGATAGACGGCAACAGGTTCCGTGTCTTTTCTTCTTCCAGAATGCACTTGCCGCGATGCATATATGCGCTTCTCGCAGTCTGCGCCACATTAGCCGTCGTAACGCTTCATCCGGCTGCTGTTGCGGCGACGTTACTTATAGTCGTGCTCTTGACTCTGATGGCTAAATCGCGTATGCCACGTGGGCATTAGCACTTGGGAGGTGTGGGGTCTGTATCGGTGCATGCGCATGGATTGGCGGTAGACCGGAATCGTATCCATGAACAGGTCTTTTTCTGTAACGTAGCATTTTTTCGCTGTCGCATTTTCGCTTTTACTTGACGGTGTGATGTGATATACTTCGCCCGTTTTGAAAGAGACGAAGAAAAGAAATTGGACCGAGGTTCTGACCACCGTGCCATCGTTTGTGTGGCTGACGGTCTTTTTTGTAATTCCGACGCTCATTGTGTTCGGCATTGCCTTTCATGCCCCTAGCGCCGATGGAGGCATTGCGTCTGGCGTTACGATGGAAACGTGGCGTTCCATATCGAACCCGAATTATCCGTCGATAGTCTGGCGTACGATATGGATATCCGCGGTCACGACGCTCATCTGCATTCTGCTGTCGCTGCCTTGCGCATATGCGATTGCCCGCATGACGGTCAAGTGGCGTGCCGTGATCGCAGGGTTGATAATGTTGCCGTTCTGGACGAGCTTCATTGTGCGCGTGTTCGCCTGGCGTACGCTTCTGAGCCCCGAAGGGTTTCTGCAGAGGTTTCTGGTAGCCGTGGGCGTGGTGCCTGCTGACGCGATACTCAATTACAACTCAGGGGCCATTCTTGTGGTGTCGGTCTACTCCTTCCTGCCGTTTGCGATAATGCCGATATACACGGCGGCGGAGAAGTTCGATTTCTCGCTTCTTGAGGCTGCTCGCGATCTGGGGGCGCGCAGTTTCTTTGCGTTCCGCAAGATATTCCTTCCTGGAGTTAAGCGCGGCGTCATATCGGCGATACTGATGGTGTTCATTCCTGCGATCGGTTCATATGTGATTCCGGATCTTGTCGGCGGACAGAATTCCGAACTGATAGGCAACAAGATATATCAGCGCACTTTCCCCGACCGCAACCTTCCGCACGCCTCGGCACTGGCTACGATCACCGGTTTTTCGGTGCTTGTGCCGCTTGCATGCGTGGCATGGTGGATGAAGCGCCAGGACGACCGGGAAGAGAAGCGTCTCGCCGCCGCGACAGAGCGTAAGCTCAGGGGAGGTGCAGCGTGAAGCACAGCAAATTCTGCGCAATAGTGCTTACACTCGTGCTGGTGTTTCTATATCTGCCGGTTGCAGTGCTCATTGCAAACTCGTTCAACATGTCCAAGTATGGCGGCGAATGGGGCGGATTCACGTTCAAGTGGTATGCGGCGCTCTTTTCGCCGTCGAACCGTGAAATATGGATGGCGTTTGAAAGGTCTCTGATAATCGCCGCCACTGCGACAGTCGCGTCGTGCGTCCTCGGCACGACGGCGGCGATTGCGCTCCACAGGTGGAAGGGGCGGCTCCAGACCGCCCACTATGGGCTCATATACACTCCGTTGGTGATGCCGGAGATCCTGATGGGCATTTCGCTGCTCATGATGTTCACGGCCATTGGCATTGGCTGCGGGATGTTCACGATATTCGTCGCGCATGTAACGTTCTGCGTTTCATATGTGACTATGACGGTGCTGGCCCGTCTTCAGGACTTTGATGACCGCGTGATCGAGGCGGCGTACGATCTTGGTGCGTCCCCCTGGTACGCCTTCTTCAAGGTGACGCTTCCGATACTCCTGCCCGGGATCATAGCCGGCGGTCTTCTCGCGTTCACGCTATCCATAGACGATTTTGTCATCACGTTTTTTGTTACGGGGCCTGGTGCGGATACGCTGCCCTTGAAGATATATTCTATGATAAAACACTCTCGCCAGATGCCTGTAATCAATTCTCTTTCGACTCTAATGCTGGTGTTCACGTGTGTGCTGGTTGCCGCGTCAAGGTTTGTTTCGAACCGCAGGCAGCGCCGTGTCGTCGGCGTTCGCAAGTAAACAGAAAGGAACAGTACTGTAATGGACTCTGATGCCGGAAAGAAATTTGCGTCTGCGCAGTGGCACTTCATAATCGGAAGCATGGTCACCTATGCGTTCTTCTATCTTACGCGCAAGAACCTCTCCATGGCGCAGCCTTACATGCTTGAGGAAGGGGTGATTTCCATGTATGCGCTCGGAACTATGCTCACCGTGCATGGCGTGGTGTACGGGCTGAGCCGGTTCGTGAACGGATTCTGGGCGGACAGGCTGAACGGACGCATATTCATGGGCGTGGGGCTGCTCCTCTCCGCATTGATGAATTTTTGCTTTGGGTGCACGACCCTGTCGATACTGTTTGCCGTATTCTGGGTGGTGAACGGATGGACGCAGGGAATGGGCTTTCCCCCTTGCGCCAAGATGCTTACGCACTGGATCCATCCGCGTGAACTGGCGACGAAGATGTCGATCTGGAATACATCTCACAGTTTCGGCGCGGTCATGGCGCTTGGTCTCTGCTCCGCTCTGTTTGCGTTTGGCTTGGGTTGGCGCTGGTGTTTCTGGGTGCCGGCCATTCTGGCTGGAGCGATTGCAGTATTTTGCTTCTTTTGCGTAAAGGAGTCTCCGCGTGAGGCGGGTCTTCCAGAGCTTGAGATCGAAAATGCGACGAGTGACGCGAACGCCTCTTCGCTGACGACCCGCGACCGCATGAGGCTCGTATTCGGCAACAAGGTGATCTGGTGCATTGCCATCGCGAATTTCTTTGTGTACATCGTGCGCTTTGGCTTTCTAGACTGGGGTCCGACCTTCCTGAAGCAGTACAAGGGCATCCCGGTCTCCAAGGGTGGACTGATGATCATTGCATTTGAAATGGCGGCGATTGTCGGCACTATCTTTGCCGGATGGGTCACGGACAGGGTGTTCAAGGGGCGCGGAGTGCGCACGTGCGCATTCTGCATGCTTTTCGCGGCATTCTTTTCGTTTGGTTTCTGGTATCTGCCTTCCGGTGCGCCCATGTGGCAGGCGACGCTCCTATTGATGGGGGCCGGCTTCTGCATCTATGGTCCGCAGGCGCTTATCGGAATCGTGGCGGCGAATCAGGCCACAAAGGAGGCGGCCGCGATGGCGAACGGTTTCACCGGAATCATGGGATACGCTTCAACGCTCGTTTCCGGTTTGGGTGTCGCCTTCATCAAGACCCACTATGGTTGGGGGGTAACACTCTGCTCATTTGCGGTTTTCGCCATTGTCGGCATGGGGCTGTTCCTCTTCGCCTGGACCGCAGACGCTGATGGCTACCGCAGGTAACGCTGAACATCTGAATGACATTATATGGAGAATGAGAATGAAAGCATCGGAACTGGCGACGGTACTTGGTGGTGTCCTTGAGGGCGCGGATGTGGATATAGTTGCATGCGGAGGCCTTGAAGAGGCTCGCACTGGAGACTTGAGCTTTTGCAAGGATACCAAGCATACGGCCCTCGTTCAGGCGACAAAGGCGAGTGCGGTACTTCTTCCTCCCTCATGGGACAAGGGCGCACCGTGTTCAATCATTCGCGTTGAGGATCCCAATCATGCCTGCATGGCGGCGGCGAAACTTTTTGCGCCTCCGGAACCTGTTCGTGCACCCGGGGTCCACCCGACGGCCATTGTCGATCCATCCGTCAGGCTTGGAGAGGGGGTGCACATCGGGGCGTACACCATAGTTGAAAAGGGGTGCGTCATAGGTGACGGCGCGGTCATCGAGGCGCAGGTCTGGATCGGCGAGGGATGTTCCGTCGGAGCCCGTACGCACATATATCCCCAGGTGACGCTGCGTGAAGGAACGAAAGTCGGCGACGACTGCATATTCCACTGTGGCGTGCGTATTGGAGGGGACGGCTATGGTTTCAACAACGGTCGTCGAGAGGATGGCAGCATCTACATCGAGAAGATTCCTCAGCTCGGCATTGTTGAGATCGGTGATGGCGTGGAAATCGGCTCCAATACCACAATTGACCGTGCCAGGATCGGGCGTACGTACATCGGCCCCATGACGAAGATCGACAACTTGGTTCAGATAGGGCACAATGTCAAGGTGAAGGGGTATTCGGGGCTCATTGCACAGTGTGGGGTCGCCGGTTCCACGGAAATCGGCTATGGGTGTCTCATTTGGGCTCAGGCAGGGATATCCGGCCATATCAAGATTGCAGACGGTGTCCAGGTCGGGCCTCAGGCAGGTGTTCCGCAATCGCTCGACGGCAGTCTCAAGTATGTTATCGGCGCTCCGGCCATGAGCATGAAGGATCTTGCTGCGATTACGCTTGCACCCAAGATGATAACTAGACTCAAGGCTGAGGTAAAGGCACTTAAGGCCGCACTGGACTCCCGTCTGTGATTTTGACGGATATCCATGTTGCGTGCCGGGCGTTTCTGCACATCATTTCGTTAAAGGGGTTGCCATGAACATAAAAAGAAGAGATTTTCTTGCAGGTTCTGCTGCGACGCTTTTGGGTGCTGCTGGCGGATGTTCGACATTCTGCGGCGAAGAGTGCTATCCCGGATGGAAACTCGGTGAAATGGATATCCATTTCATACACACAGGCCAGGCTGAAAGCACTTTTTTCATTTTCCCCGACGGAACCACGATGCTGCTTGACTGTGGTTATGTGGAGACGCGCAAGGCAGGGTATGCCGAGGCGATTCCAGTCTCTCCATCTGACAGGCGACGGTCTGGCGAGTGGATCCGCCGGTATATCGAAAGGCTCATACCACGGCGCGAGATAGACTATCTCATGCTTTCGCACTGGCATTCCGATCATGTTGAAGGTTTGCCGGACATTCTCGAGTCTTTCAGATTCCTTAATTTTTATGATCATCAGTACCCGAATGTGGGTCTCTACAGCATCGGGATAGATCCTGCTGGATTCGACATGGTGCAGAAGTGGCTCCCCGAGGCGCAGAAGGATGGAATGAAACTCAACTCCTTCAAGGTCGGCGCAAGGGACCAGATATGTCTGCAGCATGATCCACGCGGATACTATCAGCGCGTGTTTGAAGTGCGTAACCTAGCCGCAAACGGTTCCGTATGGGACGGAGAGAACGGAGTTCGCGATCTTGCCGCCGTGCATGTCAAAAAGACCGGCATTGACAAGATAAGCGAGAACCTGCTCTCCTCCGCCATCCGTATCCGATACGGCAACTTTACGTATTTTACCGGCGGCGATATTGAGGGCAACCTCGTCAATGCCGACGGCAAGTCTTTCAGTTACGAGGAAGCGGTCGGAGCCGTAACCGGTCCGGTCTGCGCATGCAAGACAAACCACCATGCGTGTCCTCCGTCGATGCGCGAAGGCTTCCTGCGTTCGATCAAGCCCAAACTGATACTCTCCAGCACATGGAGTCCGAATCAGATAAATGATGTCACTTTGGAGCGTATGACCTCCCGCAGCATATATCCTGGCGACCGCACCATTGCGTACGGATACATCCCGGAGTTCAAGAAGGGTGCCTATGCCGACAGGGCGTTCATGCGCGACATTGCGCCTGAGGGACATGCCGTTATCAAGGTGAATCCAGGTGGGTTTGCGTATAGGCTTTACACCCTCACCACCGAGGACGAGTCGATGCGAATCGTCGGAACAAAGGATTTCTACTGCTGTTAATCCGAAAGTAAAAACAATTTCCAAGTAGGGAAAGATGTTCGACCCGTACAGGAGAAGAAGGGAGAGGGCAGCACGCGTCCGTGAAATGCGGATGGGCGCGGTTGATTTCTCTCTGCCCGTTGACGGCGATGTGCCGTCTCTCCGGTCGCCGACATCCCGTGCAGGGGATTTCATGGATTCTCTCGTGCAGGATCTGGTGCGCGACAGATCTCCATTCTTTGACGAGATCGTGCAGCGGTGGAAGGGGTTGTTCCCGGAACTCGCGGCCAGACCCGGGAAATGGGTGTCTGGCGCCACACCGAAAAGTCCGGGAAAACTCTTCCTTGAAGTCGGATCGGCCCCCGCGCTTTTTTCGATGCGACCGAAGCTTGCTTCGATAAAGCGCAAGCTTTCCGAACTGCCGTCCGCACCCGAGCGTTTTTCAGTGCACCTTGAAATCGCCCGACCTCGGACTTCCAGATAAGGGGCTATGATTTAAGATGAACACGATATTGGCATCAAAATCGCCGAGAAGGGCGAAGATACTTTCCGATCACGGATGGATTTTCACGGTCGAACCGACGGAGGCCGAGGAGGTTTCCATTCCCCGTGCGCCGAAGCGTACGGTGCTGGTGAACGCCGCCCGCAAACTGAAGGCGTGCCGTGAAGCGCATCCAGATGCCGAGATCGTCGCGGCGGATACGATCGTCTGGTTCAACGGCAGGATATACGGCAAGCCGCGGAATCTGGATGAGGCGCGCGGGTTTCTGCGGGAACTGTCCGGGCAGACCCACAGCGTATTCACTGGCGTTGCGTACTGTATTCCGGGCGGGGCGTTGCAGACGGAGGTTGTGGAATCCCGCGTCACATTCAGAAGACTCTCAGAGGATCTGATTGAGCGATATGTCGAGAGTGTCAGACCTACGGACCGTGCCGGTGCGTATGACATAGACGAATCGGGCGACCTGATCGTCGAGTCCTACACCGGCAGCTATGAGAACATCATGGGTCTTCCGATGGTACTGCTCGGCAATAGCACAAGGCATTTGCAATAAACCGACCGCAAAACAGCAAATTCTCATGTCATAATGTTTAGCGTCGAAGGATGATTTATGGTACAATTGCCGCGTTTCCACGGAAAGTGGATTTAACCCTAAACAAGGAAAAGCAATGAAGCAGGCAGACATCGGTCTTATCGGGCTCGCCGTCATGGGCGAGAACCTCATCATGAACATGGAGTCCAAGGGATTCACGGTGGCGGTGTTCAACCGCACTGTCGAGAAGGTGGACGCTTTCGTCAACGGCCGCGCTGCGGGCAAGAACATCATCGGCGCGCACTCCATGCAGGAGTTCGTGGATTCCCTCGCCAAGCCGCGCAAGGTGTTCATGATGGTCAAGGCGGGCGCCGCCGTCGATGCGATGATCGACCAGCTCATTCCTCTCCTCGAACCTGGAGACATCCTCATCGATGGCGGCAACTCCCACTTCCCGGACACCATCCGTCGCACGAAGTATGTAGAGGAGAAGGGGCTTCTGTATGTCGGCACCGGCGTCTCTGGCGGTGAAGAGGGCGCGCTCAAGGGACCGAGCATGATGCCCGGCGGCTCACCCGCCGCATGGCCTTTCGTAAAGCCGATCTTCCAGGCCATCTGCGCCAAGGTCGAGAACGACGCGCCCTGCTGCGACTGGGTGGGCGAGAACGGCGCCGGCCATTTCGTCAAGATGGTCCATAACGGCATCGAGTATGGTGACATGCAGCTTATCTGTGAATCCTATCAGCTCATGCGCGATCTGCTCGGAATGAGCGACGATGAAATGCACGAGGTGTTCAAGAAGTGGAACACCACCGAGCTCGACTCCTATCTCATCGAAATCACGCGTGACATTCTCGCGTACAAGGATGTGGACGGCTCCGCGCTCGTCGAGAACATTCTCGATACCGCCGGACAGAAGGGCACCGGCAAGTGGACAGGCATCGCCGCCCTTGACGAGGGTGTGCCGCTCACGCTCATCGGAGAGGCCGTGTTCGCACGCTGTCTCTCTGCGATGAAGGCTGACCGTGTCGTCGCCGCCAAAGCCTACGGACGCAAGATCCCCGAGTTCAAGGGTGACAAGGCCGCTTTCGTCGAGGCGATCCGGAAAGCCCTCTACGCCTCCAAGATCGTCTCATACGCACAGGGCTACACCCTCATGCGCACTGCTGCAAAGACCTACGGATGGAATCTCAACTATGGCGGCATCGCGCTCATGTGGCGCGGCGGATGCATCATCCGCAGCGTGTTCCTCGGCAAGATCAAGGAGGCCTACGACAAGAACCCTGAACTTTCCAACCTTCTCCTTGATCCCTATTTCAAGGAGACGATCGAGAAACTCGTTCCCGCGTGGCGTGAAGTCGCTTCCGCAGCGCTTGCATACGGCATCCCCGCCCCGACGATGACGTCCGCTCTCTCCTACTTTGACGGATACACTACGGAGCGTCTGCCGGCGAACCTCCTGCAGGCTCAGCGCGACTACTTCGGCGCCCATACGTATGAACGTCTCGACAAGCCGCGCGGCGAGTTCTTCCACACTAACTGGACCGGACACGGAGGCAATACGTCCGCAGCGACATATAACGCCTGAGAATATGCAGGATGCGGCTCAAGCGAACGATCGCTGGAGCCGCATCCTGCATACAAAACCGAATCTGTTTTGTCTAATCGCGATCTCTGCGGGATGTTATGAGAGACGTCTTATTCAGTCGATTGCAGAAGTAAGTGGGCAAGGGCGACGGTTTGGCCGATAAAGTTTGCTTTTAACGGGGTGGGAATTGCACGGTTTTGCATCGAGGAATTTTAGTAGCTGCTGATTCTATGGCTCAACGCCGTAGGACATTCGAAAGCTGATATGTTGAGATTGGTGATTTGATAGTGCATAATGCGCGAAAAAAAGAAAGGAAGGAATATTGTGAGAAATTTGATCTTTGCGGCGCTTGCCGCCGTTGTGGTGAACGTGACCAACGCTGAGATATGCATAAAAAGCGGTGATACCATAGCGTTCATGGGTGATTCGATCACGGCGCAGGGCAACAGGAATCCAGCCGGTTACGTTAATCTTGTTATGAAAGGGCTTAAGATCTGCGGTGTGTCCGCAAAGAAGATACCCGCCGGTATCGGCGGACACAAGTCCGTCCAGATGAACGAACGTCTTGACCGGGATGTGATATCCAAAAAACCACAGTGGATGACGTTTTCCTGCGGGGTCAATGATGTGTGGCATGACAGGAAAGGGGCGGGCGTTCCGCTGGAAAAGTACAAGACGCTTGTTGGTGACATCTTTGACAGGTGTGCGGCAGCTGGAATTCAAGTGATTGTGTTTACCGCAACGATGATCACCGAAGATCCCGATGCTGACGGCAACAGGAAGCTGGCCGCGTACAACGATTGGCTTCGCGCCGAGGCAAAGCGCCGCAATCTCCGTCTTGCCGATCTAAACGCCGCAATGCAGGCGCAGCTTGCGGAAATACGCAAGACCGACAAGACGAAGGGCAACAAGCTCACGAGGGACGGGGTTCACATGGGGCATAAGGGCAACTGCATGATGGCATGGGGTGTTCTTAAGACGATGGGCGTCGATGAGTCAATGAAGGAAAAGATACTCGCTGAATTTGACCGCATTCCAGGAGCATACCCCATTACAGTCGATTTCACGGCTGAAGAGTACGCCATTTTCGAAGCCAAGGCCAAGGCGGCAGGGAAGTCTACGACGAAGTTTGCAAAAGACAGTCTTTTGAAGTGATTGGTTCAATAGTTATGGGATGATTCACGGTGTTTTACAGGAATTGGGGCACTGACAGTGGGCGGACGCAAGAATGCGTCCGCCCGGTCCTCGCAACTGCGAGAACGCGGATTTGACAGAAAAAAAAAACAAATATAATACACAGCCATTTAAAGCGAAGAAAGGATGAAATCCGTGGCGATGGGATGTCCAATCAATGGAAAGCCATATGCGGGAAATCCGCACGTACGGTTTGACGAGGGGGGAGTCGCATCGGCAACGCCGAGACGTGGGTCTCTACTCTACAATCGTCATAAAACTGATGCGTGGGGCTTCACGATAGCAGTTAGTATGTTCTGTTCTCTGCTTCAGTTCACGGCAAGCGCGGAAGTTCCTTTTTCGGCTATTCGTCTTCGCAAGCCACAGACTGATTCGCAGAAGATATGGAATGCGACGCTAGATCAATTTCGCAAGTACCGTGCGGGTGTGGATGATGTATGGTTCTCAACCGGCATAAATTATCCGGCGATGAAAGAGCATCGTGAGAATGCCGCGCGTCTTGCGAAGGCGTCTGATGAATTGCGTGCAGTAGGTATCCTTCCGTCTCTGCAGATACAGGCAACATTGGGGCATGGCGACGCAATCATTTCCTTTTCCGACAATTCAGGGCATTGCTGGCAGACGTTTGTTTCGTCTGACGGCAATGCGGCAAAATGGCAGAACTGTCCCAGAGCGCCTGGTTTCGTTGCCTATATGCGCGAAATGGCTGCCATCTATGCCGCAGCCATGAGGCCGTATTCCATATGGATCGATGACGATATACGCACAATCGGACATCGCGCGGACGGACTTCCTGCCGATAACGGCTGGGGGTGCCATTGCGACCACTGTCTCAATGTGTTTTCAGCAAAGGAAGGTAAGAGGCGCAATCGTGTGGAACTCCTGAGAGACATGGCGAAAGATGCGGCTCTTGCTAGCCGCTGGCGTTCATTTGCTTTTGCCGGTGCGAATGATTTTGTCCGTGCGATAGGTGATGCAGTTCATGCCGTATCACCGGAAACGCGCATGTGTGAGCAGCAACCGGGCGTGTGCCTGCCGGAGCATCGCGGACTCTATGAAGCCTGTCATGCATCAACGGGACTTCCCGTGGGGATGCGTCCAGGGGCGGGTTCCTACTTCGATTACGACCCCCGCAGTCAGATACAGAAAGCGTATGACCTTGCGCTTATGATAGACACTCTTGGTCCGCCGAAATTTGTCGATCGCATCTGTCCTGAGATCGAGACCTGTCCGCGTTCGTTTTCATGCCGCAGTGGACGAGGTGTGCTTTTGGAGGCGCTTGAATGTCTATCGCAGGGTATGAATTCCATTTCTGCCCTTGCGATAGATGCCGGTTTCGAATCGCCTGAGTGGTATGGAGAAGAGATACTTGCCCCTCTCGCAAGAAATGCGGCGATGCTGAAACGCTATGTTGCCGCCAATGAAGGCGCTGTTCGCACTGGTTACGGGATTGTCGGCAGGAAATGGCAGCGCGGAATGGATGGAAGTCCGCATACGCAATTCTACACCGCCTCATTGCCGCTTAAAGTGCTTCGTTCGGATGCGCCTTCTCCGCTCGCGCGAATCGTTACCGGAGATGTCGCGCAGCGCATTGTAAAAGAGGGTGATGATGCCGTTCGCCGTTTGCTTGCCGATGACATTCTTGTCGATGCCGTCGGTGCGGATGCACTTTGCCGTGCCGGATTCGGCAAAGAGCTTGGTATAGCGAAAATGGAGACTTTCGCCGGCGGATTGCGCGAACGGTTGGCCGCAGCATCAGTGAACGGAAATCTTTCCGGATGTGAAACTCCTTTAGGCGGCAAATCATTTTTCCTTGAACCATCGCCGGGTGCGCAGATTGTCGGGGAATATGTGTGTGATTCCAATCCGTCTTTCATTCCGAGACCTGCGGCAATAATATATGAGAATGCCAAAGGCAGGCGGCGGGTCGTTTTCGGGCATGAAGCATTCGGCAGGGGTATGACCGTTGCGTCTGCGGGACGCATTCTTCAGATGCATCTACTCGCGGACTGGGCGTCGCACGGCAAATCTCCAGTTGTTATGGAGTCGCCGACCAGATCGTTTGTGCAGCCGCGCACGCGTGGGGATGGTTCTCTCGCTTCGGTTGTGTTCGTCAACGCGTCCATCGGTGAGGCTCGTAATGTGAAGTTCCGTCTGCGCGGAGTGCCGTCCACCGCGACGCATGCGCTTTGGGCCGCGCTTGATTGCGAAGACGTCCTTCTTCCGATTGAGCGTTGCGGCGGTGATGTGCTGGTCACGGTTCCGTCTGTCGGCGGATGGAACGGCGGATATCTGCTTTTCGAAGGTGTTAAAAGAATGAGTTTGAAAGGAGCAAACCGATGATCGACTATAATTCTGCGCGTAAATCAAGAAACGTTTTAAAGTTGCTGGCGCTGATATCCGTACAGTTTGCGATATCAATTGCGGTTGGAGGAGTCGTATATTGTGATTACATTACGATTTCAGGCTCTGCACAAGACCGTGGGGTTCGGCTTCTGACTGATTACATTCCCAGGAATAATACTGTAATCCGGGCAAAATATGCATCGGCCAGCGCCGCCACCTCCAACAACAATCAATTTCTTTTTTGCTCACGTTCGGAGGCATCTGCGTCAACGGGCGCACTCAACTTCTGTTTCGCTCCGAACGTCAACGGGACGTTCCGTTTCGACTACTATGCCTCGCAGACATCTGCATCGGCGTCTTTCACCGCCAATAGAGATTACGAGCTCCTCGTTCGGGACGGAGTTGCATATGTGACCGATACCGTAGATGGGACTGTAACTGAATTGGGGCCGGGGCTTCAATCGTTTGCGCCCGGCTACAGGCTGGCCCTGTTTCAATCGTATGTGTACAAAAATGGAGAGGAGACCAATTGGGGAAACTCATTCCACGGAAGGTTTTATTATTTGAAGATATATGAAATCGAAGATGGTGCGGAAGTGCTGAAACATGATTTTGTCCCCTGTATCGAAGACGGTGTGATAAAACTCTGCGACCTTGCCGTTCCGGGAAAGCCTTGCCATTCATTGACGGAGGCGTCAGGATCGGTGTCGCATCCGAAAAGTTATACGGTGGCCGCCCCTGACGGCATAGGTGACGTCGTGTCGCTCACCAATCTGCTGACCAATCTTAATGCGTTTGACGATTCGGTTCGAAATGGATCCAAAGTTTGGCTCAAGCCCGGCGTGTACAATCTGGATGGAGTATACATGAGCGAAGGGAGCCATCTTGTGTTTAATTCCAATCAAGGTGGAATTATTGCTGGACTTGGAGAACGTAGAGAGGATACGGTGCTTCTTGGTGGAGGGGAGCGTGGTGCACATCGTGTAATGTCCGTCAGAGGAGCGAATTACGGATGGATGACTGTTTCGAATCTTACTGTTACCGGCGGCTGGACGGAGTATGACGGAGGTGGGATTGAGGGTAATGCTTCAACGAGATACAGTCATTGCATAATATCGAACAACTATGCACACGGCAGCAATGGCGGAGGAGGTGGCGGCTCTAAATGCGGCCGGGCGGAATATTGTCTGTTTGCGGATAATAGGGCAGGCCTTGAAGGCGAAGGCAACAAATGGGGCGGCGGCTTCTGGACGAACGGTGGTGGCGGTCTGACGGCGAGTATTGTTCAAGGTGCATGGAATTGCGTGTTTTCCAACAACTGGGCTTCGGGATATGGCGGAGGAATGCATCTTTCCGGCAAGTGTGAGGATTGTGTTTTTTCGGGGAACTCGGCTAATCACGGCGGTGCGGTGAATGTTAATGCAGCTTCATTTACTTGGGGCAAATCCGCATTTACGAATACTGTTGAGATTAAAGACTGTAATTTCGAGAGGAACACTCTGACAGCATGGGGATATGGAAGCGCTGTATATAACAGTGCGACAAGGATTTCTGTTTCAAACTGTGTTTTTACTGCAAATGACAGTATGGAGGGCGGCGAAGGCGTTATCTATAACTGCAACATGTACGATTGCATTGTAACGAACAATTCCCGTTCTGCAAGCATCCTCTACAACTGCAATCTTGAAAGATGCGTAGTGTCAGGGAATACCGTTAGCGGTAGAGCTGGGCAGATTGATGCGGCAGTAGGTCATCCTTGCACAAATGTGAATTGTGTGTTTTCTGGCAATGTGATGAGCCAATATGGGCGCATTTCAAACGAAAAGACATTCATCAATTGCACGATCGTCGGAAATGACAGCCAGGACGGCGGCAATTATGGTCATATTTGCGCATCAGCGTGCAGGCTTGCGAACTGCGTGCTGACCGGGAACCGGATAGGCAACAATATGTATGATATACGACCGATATACGGATCCTCGGCGGATAGGGTGACTAATTCCCTTTACATGGTGAACTGTGTATTCTCGAAATGTCAGGCAGGAGTGGATGAGAACTGGGAAGGACTCGTCAACTGTAAACAAGTTGCAGACGTGAGGTTTATGGATGCCGAGAGTGGGGATTACACTCCGTCCGTGCGTTCTGTTTTGTATGATGCCGGCCTTTCCGGGTCGTGGCTTTTGTCGCTTACGGGTGATAGGGATGTTGCCGGGAATCCCCGCGTTTTCGCAGGCGGGATAGATATTGGCGCTTACGAGAGCCAAGTAAATAAGCCCGGATTTAAGTTTGTAATTCGCTGAAAGAAAGATGGTGTTAAATGAATATAAGGAGCCTGCTTGTTTGCGGTATCGTTGTCGCGTCGGTGGCTGAGGTTGTTGCCGCTAAGAAATACATCTTTTCAAGTTGGGAACTTGGCGATCTTACTCCGGAAGAGATTCTGGCACATGCTGACGCTTTTGACAGGACAGGGTGTGACGGTTTGTCATTCGGGATGTTGCGGACGCTTCTGCCGGGCGCCGACGGGCGGAATCATAGGCACGTCATCGAGGAGCCTCGTTGGACTGATGAAGAGCTCAACAGGTTCGTGCCGGTGTTTTCGGAGCTAGCCAAACATCCATCGATGAAGAATTCGTTTTTTCTGGTAAATGCCGCTCCGCGAAAGGAAAGGTTGGGGTGGACGGATGATGTGGCATGGTCACGCTTCACCGATAGCATTTCTGCGGTCGCGCGACTTGCGAAGAAGGTGGGATTCGCCGGTGTGCTTACGGACTTTGAGGACTACTGGAAGAAAAGGCAGTACAAGTGGCGTGAAGGAGACCCTGATTGGGAAGCCGCCAAAACAATTGCCCGCAAGCGCGGCGCGCAGGTGTTTGGCGGTGTGTTCAGGGCGTATCCAGAAGCGACGATATTCTCTTTCCAATTGCTCACGACAGATACTCAATACGCAAATTCAGACGATCCTGTCGCTCTCATGGAGGAGAAACGCGATCTGTGGCCGTCGTTTGTGAATGGTATTTATGATGTCATTCCGCCATCGGCAAAGATCGTTGACGGGAATGAAAGTTTTGGCTATCTCGCTCGCGCTTCGCGCAATGATTTTTACCGCAGTGTGCGAGATCAGGTATCTGGTGTATTGCCGCTTGTCGCAGAGGAGAACCGAGTGAAGTACCGGTCTCAAACCAGCGTGAGTTTTGGCCTGTATGTGGATTCCTATTCCCTGCCGACCAATTCCCCGTATTATTTTGGACCTGTTCGAGGTAAGAGGATTACGCATTTTGAGGAGAATCTGCGGCAGGCGACAAAGTGTGCCGATGAATACGTGTGGTTCTGGGGCGAGAAGGGGTTTTGGATAGACTGGCCGGAAACGGTAAAGGATCATAATCCCTCCTGGCGCGATATAGCCGGCCGCACATGGCGCGAAAAGTATGTTAATGGTGCATGGGGGAAAATCAAGACATGGAATGATACGTTGGACGGCAATTTTGATCTTCTGCTGCGGGGCGTGAAAGATCCTGCAGGATGCGTCCGCGAGGAATATGCGAAGCAGAACGCCAACGGCACATTCAAGGATGTCTTTGCCGGACGCAAGCTCAATGTGGAGACAAACGGCAATGCATCGGCACGTTTCAAGAAACTTGCTGTTGACGGTTGGTATGGATTGCGGATAAAAGGACGGGGAGAAGTGGTTCGTGGAAACGTATATTTCCAGTATAACGGAGCATGGCGTTGGAAACTTGGTGGAATCCGCTTCAGGTTCGAGGCTCCGGATGTTGAGGGATGGCGCGATGGCGTGGCGCTTGTTCGCATTCCTGATGGTGCGAATGGCATATATGTCGCACTTGATGCCGGGAAGGACGAGAAGGTCCGAAAGGTAGAATTCAAGGATTTTGAGGTGTTTCGGATGAAGTGAAGGAGAGGTGATGATGGCAAAATGCGATTCGGTATGGTTCGCCGGAGATGGTGTTGCCGTTCTTTCCGGCTTCAAGCGCAACATCGGCTTTGCAATTACGTTGCAGTAAGATTTGGAGTCGAAGTTTGGAATTGAAGTCGAAGATTCGAAGCCATAAAGGATAGATGTTATGGTTTATCTTGTATCATACGATCTAAATGCGGACACCGGTAATTACGCAGCGGTGTATGAGGTAATTAAATCGTTTGGCACGCAGAATTTCACACAATGTTTAGAGTCTTCATGGCTGATTTCTACATCGAAGAGCGCAAGGGAAGTGTTTGAGATGTTGCAGACGGCACTGAACAAAGGGGATCGTTGCTTCATAACTCGTGTTAACTCTTCTGAGTATTGGGGAATAACAACCTCGTCGTATAATGTTTGGGAATGGTTGCAACAGCACTTGGTGTGATGAAAAGTAGCGAGATCTGCATTATTCATCTGTCAGACTTGCATTTCTCGGCGGAGAAATACAAGTTCAGATTTGTCGCTGGAGCAGGTTGAAGCAAAAAGAGTATCGGCTTTTGATTCGATGGTCAAACACCAGCTTGTGGATGTGAATCGGCAGTTCAAGGAGTTAATGGTTGGAGAAAACGGCAAAGCTCCGTATTTGACATTTGCGCTTTCTCATCATCCGTTGACAGTTCTTAATACAACAGGTTTTGATAATTTAGCTGAAATCCTGTACAAGCGTAGCCTGCATTTTGTCGATGCTATGATTTGTGGGCATCTGCACAAAGCGCAACTCTATCACGGCATATGGCGAATGCTACATCCAACAACGTCATTTTGCTTGAAGCTGTTGCAGAAAATCTGAGTCTGCAAACAGGTCCGACAAAGAAATGCCGCCAGGCGATCCGTTATCGTCGCATAATGTATCAATTAAATCAAGCAACCCGAGAATTGGCGCATTTCCGCCGCAGTTTGCCATAATAACGGACACTATCAACAAGGGCAGGCCGTTTTTATTTACGTCTCGTTTGCCAAATACTGGACACTGTAGATAAAATAAAGGAATGAAAATAATGTCCCGAATGGCTACAAACGAATAGTATCAGCGGCACTTACCTTTAATTCTTTGTTAATCATATAATACGCAAATAACACGAAAGTATTTATAGTTATGTATTCGTGAGAATTGGTCCGAAACATATTCTCATGTATGTTGAGACTTGTACCTGTGGTTGCGAAAATCTTACATGGAGTTTCAATAATCTATATTGAAGATGATGGTGCTCCTAGAATACAATATTCAGTCAAGAGAGAATAGTATTTGCAAACAAAAGAAAGGAATGAAACATGTCAAGAATGATGATACCTGTGGAGGAGTTCAAGGAGCGTGTTGCGAAGGCGGCAAAGCTTGTGGCCGAGAAAGGGTTGGACGTCCTTGTCGTGAATGGCTCTGAGGCGGACTATGCCGATACGCGCTATTTCTCGAATTTCTGGCCGCTCTTCGAACGGTGCGGCGTAGCGATCGCGGCCAACGGCGAGGCGGCTCTCATGGTCGGCCCCGAATCGCAGGTGTTCGCAGGCGATTTCAGCTGGATGGATCGCGTTTGCGTCGTGTACCAGTACCGCGAGTCCGCCAATCCCGCCTATCCGGAACTCAAGAGCGAATCCTACAGGGATGTGTTCAGGAAGCTTGGCGTGACAGGCGACAATATACGCATCGGAGTCGCGGCGAAGCTCAACACGAACGTCGTGCAGCTTGAAGGCATCCGCGAATGCTATCCGAACGCCGAGATCGTCTGGGCGGACGACATAATGGTCTCCCTGCGCCGCATCAAGAGCGTCAACGAGATCGCATGCATCCGCGAAGCGACACGCATAACCGATCTTGCCACAAAGGCGGTTATGGCCGAGCTTAGGCCCGGCAAGACGGAACTTGAGCTTGTCGGCGTCGCGCAGAAGTGCATCTACGAGAACGGAGCCGAATACGAGGGGCTTCCGATGTACTGCTTCGCCGAGAAGTCCACACGCCACGCAATCTCCCGTTCAAGCTACAGGGTCATTCAGTCCGGCGACATCGTGCAGCTCAATCTTTCCGCCAAAATCTGCGGATACTCTCCGTCCATTGGCTTGCCCGTGTGCTGCGGAAAGCTTTCGCCAGAGAAGCGCGAACTCGTCCAGTTCGGCCTTGACGCGCACTACTGGACCGAAGAGAACCTCAAGCCCGGCATTCTCGCCTCTGACGTCGCAAAGGGGTTCATCGACTTCTACGAGAAGCACGGCAAGCGAGCCAACTACTTCTACGGTCCGTGCCACGGCACGGGACTCATCGAGGTCGAAGCGCCTTGGATGGAGACGAGCTCCGACTACGAACTCCAGCCGAACATGACGTTCCAGATCGACACGTTCGTCACGTCGCCGACGTTCGGCCTTCGCTGGGAGAAGCCGGTCGCGATCACGGCGGACGGCTGCGAAAATCTCGCGCCGGCGCAGATCGGTCTGAACGGTCCAATTGAAGTCGAGAACTGAGGTTTTCGGAATGCGCTATGAATTGATGAGACCGAGCCAGATACGCGAGGCGATAGCCAAGCGCACTCCGGTCGTGCTTCCGCTCGGCGTGCTCGAATACCATTCGGAGCATCTTCCTGTGGGTATGGACACCCTTGCGGTGGAACGTGCCCTCTGGGAATACGAGAAGGAGGCAGAGGTTGTGATTCTCCCCAGTTTCTACTGGGGGGCGTCCTCACGTGCGGTCGCACCGTGCGAAGGGAGGGGATCGATCCCTGTCGACTCGCAGGCGCTGGTGCCGATCGCGAGGCAGATATTCCGCGGACTTCTGGATGTCGGCTTCAGGAACATCCACACCTTCGTCCATCACCAGTCCGAAGATTTCAGCGCCGGCATGCCGACGGATCTTGCATTCCGTCTCGCATCGCGTCAGGTCATCATGGAGTTTTTGGAGGAGAAGAGGGGCGACGGCTGGTGGGGCGACCCGGCGAGCGCGTCGTACTACACCGACCATACGAATCTTAACGCCAATCCGTTCATCTGGATCCGCAACCATGCGCTGATGGATGAAAAGGTGCTCGCCAAGTATCCGTTCGACCATGCGGGAGAAGGCGAGACGTCGTTGATGATGTCGCTCTGTCCAGACACTGTCAGCATGGATGAATTCGACAAGACGGCGTGGTATGCGCAGTCGGCGCTCAAGGCGTCGAAAGAGACCGGCGACAACGGCGTGTCGATGATACTCGACCATTTCCGCCGTGTGCTGATGTAGGATGCTCAGGCAGGGGGAATATCCATGAATCCAATACTTGGGATGCTCGTGTTTGCCATCGGCGGTCTGGCTGGCGCCACATTTCTCCTGCCTGCGCGTGGTGTGAAGGGGTGGGCCTATGAAACATGGTGGATGTTCTACTGTGTTGTGGGACTGCTCGTTATGCCGACAGTCGTCTGTGCCCTTGCGGTGCCGGATTTCTGGACGGTTGCGATGTCCGCTCCTTCTTCCACGATCCTTCAGTGCGTCGCTTTCGGTGCCGTCTGGGGCGTAGGCGGACTTACGTGGGGGCTAATGGTTCGCTATCTTGGCATTGGACTGGGGCTTGCGATCGGCTGTGGACTTTGCGCCGCGACCGGTACGCTCATCCCTCCGGTTGTCCAAGGTCGCGCCGCCGATCTTGTCAAGGACGCCGGATCAATCATGGTTCTTGTCGGCGTCATCGGTTCCCTTGTCGGCATATGCTTTGTAGGATACGCGGGGAAACTGAAGGAAAATGAACTGCCAGAGGAGGAGAAAAGGAGGGCCGTCGCCGAATTCGACTTCAAGAAGGGCATTGTTGTCGCGCTTGTCTCAGGACTTTGCTCCGCATGCATGAACTTCGGTCTGCAGTCTGGCAGCGTCATCGAGAAGGCTGCGTATGACGCCGCGGTCGCCGAAGGCGTGGTGAAATCCGGCGAACCGTGGTCTTGGCAGGGAATGCCTGTCGTCATGATTGTGCTGTGGGGCGGTTTCGCCGTTCAGGCTGCATGGGTCGTCCTGCAGCATGTCAGGAACCGCACGTTCGGGGATTACTTCCGCAAGGGGCCGGTTCTCAGGAACTGGATCTTTGCGTCGCTAGTCGGCGTAATCTGGGTCGGCCAGTTCGTCTGCCAGAAGGCGGGTGAGCCGCTGATGGGCGATCTTGGCTACATATCCTTCGCGATAGTGATGGCGTCCACGATCCTTTTCTCTACCGCAATAGGCGTATTCTGCGGAGAGTGGCGAGGGACGGGATTGAGGACAAGGTTGTCTCTGGCGCTTGGCACCATGACACTGCTTATCAGCTTCTCGGTGATTTCGCTTGGTTCCAGATGAATGTGAGAATGATATGAATAAGGCATCGAAGATATATCTGTGCAGGGAATCTTTTGCGTGCATGAGGCGCGTTTTGTTGGAATCAGGGGAGTTCCGGGTCGAGACGTTCAGATATTCTACGGGGGTTGAGGCTCTCAGGGTGTCGAATTCAAGAGGGTCTTTCACGATTCTGCCTTTCATGGGGCAGATGGTCTGGCGATGCGATTTCGACGGACGCGAACTCACCATGAAATCCATCCACGAGGAGCCGCAGCGGTGCAAGACGTGCTTCACCGAATCGTACGGATGTTTTCTCATGCATTGTGGACTCACCGCCATGGGGAATCCCGCTTCGGAGGATACACATGTCGGGCATGCGGAGCTGCCAATTGCTCCGTACCAAGAGGCATGGATGTGGATTGGATGTGACGCCGCAGGCGATTACATTGAGGTTGGCGGCAGTTTTGTCAATCGCATGTGCTTTACGCACGACTATTCATTCTCGCCGCTTGTACGGCTCAGGTCCGGCGCGGCGAAGCTTGAGGTAGAGGTGTCCATATCGAACAGAAAGGACATTCCACTTGAGTACTATTACCTGTGCCACGTGAACCATCGTCCGGTCGACGGTTCGCGCATCGTCGAGTCGCCGTTGGCAAAGTCTCCGATAATAAACCATGAGGTTCCGGACGGATATTACAAGCCGTGGGCGGATGCGACGAATGCTTTTCTCCGTCGTCTCGACGAGGACTGGACTCTTCAGAGTGTCGTTGGAGCGGAAGGGGAATCGTACCGTCCGGAGATTGTGAGCTGCTATTTCCACCGTCCGGATGAGGATGGTTTCGCCACGGTGAAGCAGGTGTTCCCCGGGGGCGCAGGTGCCGTCTATGTGAAATACCGTCCAGAAGAGCTTCCGTATGCCACGCGGTGGATTGCCCGTACAGTTGATGAGGACGCCATGGGGATGTGCCTTCCCGCCACGGCTGAGCACAAGGGACTGTCCTACTGCCGTCGGCACGGGCAGCAGCGGTTCCTGGAATCCGGCGAGAGCGTCGTGTTCCATGTCGAGACGGGGCTTCTGTCCTCTGGAATTCAGAAAAGCATTTGGTGACTTCTCGTGATTATACAAAGCCGCCGAATTTAGGCTTAATTGGGTCTTAAGAGTTTTCAGCGATCTGCTGACGTGTCGGTTGATGGATCATCATCCTACACATCTAACACGTTATGCATGTTATTGAGTTGACAGATCTCGAAGTTCCTGAATTGGATATTTCTCGCCGTTTCAGAGATCGACTTAAATAAAATCTCGGATTTCTTCAGCTTGTTCGATAACTTTTCGGAAGAGGTTTTTGGTTAAAAGATGTTGTTATTTTGGCGGAAAGAATGTCTTTTAAATTGACTTCCGTGATAGAATTATGGGCATAAAACAGTTCAATTTGTACATTGCGGGAACAGGCAACCTCTAAGCGGGTACTAGTGCAATTTACAAAGAACGGAAATGAAATAAGGAGAATTGACAATGAAAATAAAGATGAAGGAACTGGTTGTCGTTTTCGGCGTGTTTCTGGTGATGGCAGTGTCCGCCGGAAACGAGGCGAATCCGGATGCGATCGAACTTGCCCCGCTTCCGATGCCGGTTGAATTCAAGAGTAATATGGATAGTCCTGTCGCCTTCGATGCGGCCACAACCGTAACCCTTGAGTGTCCCGATCCCGCCGCAGTTGATTGGCTTGCTTCACATTTTGCCGAGTGGTACGGTAGGGATGCGCCAAAGGTTGTGAAGGGGGCCGCTCAACTCACCCTCAAAAAGGGTGACGAGGCATATGCGGTCAAGGCGGATGCGTCCGGCGTGAGAATAGCGGCGCGTACGCTTGCCGGTGTGCGCTGGGCGGTGTATTCCCTCCGTCAGCTTGCAATCGCCAGGCGCGGTACGTTCAAGACATCAGGACGCATCCTGCCGACGCTTTCGATTTCCGATGCGCCGCATCTCGCGTTCCGAGGCATCCATCTGTGCTGGTTCCCCGAGGTGCGCAAGGAGCAGATCGAGCGGGCCATACGGCTTGCTGCGATGATGAAGTTCAACTATGTCGTTCTTGAGCCGTGGGGGATGTACAGGAGCGAGAAGCATCCATGGTGGAGCTGGCCCAAGGCGAAAATGACGATGCCGGAAGTGCGTCGCCTTGCGGCCGTCGGCAGAGATCTTGGCGTCACGCTCATTCCGCAGATTGCGGCCTACGGCCATGCAGGCGCCGGGCGCTCGTGTACGCTGAAACATTCCGTCATAGATCTGCATCCCGAGTACGAGCCCCTCTACGAGCCAGGAGGTTGGAATTGGTGTCTGTCGAATCCCGAGACGCAGCGGGTTCTCCGCGAACTCATCGTTGAAATGCTTGATTGCTTCGGGAATCCTCCGTACATCCATCTCGGATGCGACGAGGCGCAGCCGCCGGCGTGCCCCGACTGCCGCCGACGCCCGTACGGCGAACTGGTGTGCGAGCACATCGCGAATCTCGCGGCGTTCACGAAGGAGCGCGGCGCTCGCGCGATGATCTGGCACGACATGCTTCTTGACAGGAACGATTCGCGTTGGAAGGGCTTCGTCAAGTGCGGCTCGAAGATCACGGCGACACTCGCCGATACGCTTCCGAAAGATGTCATCATCTGCGATTGGCAGTATTCCTACGGCAACATGAAGGAGACCCGAAGGGAATGGCCTACGCTGGCATACTTCAAGGAAAAAGGCTTTCCTGTAGCCGGATGTCCATGGATGAACTACAATGCGATGAAGCCGATGGCGGATTTCATCGCCGGAATTGGAGGCTTCGGTTATCTCCAGACGACATGGCATCATCTGCGCGGGCACGACTGGGTGAAAATGTACCGCTATGGTGCATCGGCTGCATGGGGCGTGCCCGTGCGCGGAAAGGGCAGCCATGGCGCAACGCCTCAGTATGATACAGAGTTCGCCAACGTCCTTCGGTTGGTCGGGCATGATATGAATGTGGACGATTACCGGGATTCGGGACTCGTCGATTACCAAGTTCCACCGTCCTGGTGGATCGACAACTGATTTCGGTCTGGAAACGGACAGCAGGCATATAATGGTTGCCGCATGGGAACGGATTGAGAGATGAGTGAATATCTTAAGAGCATAACAAATCTGCTTGCGCGTATTGAAGCGGATGAGGCGGGGGTGATGGCACGGGCGTCGGATGCCGTTGCGGATGTGATCTGCCGCGACGGGATTGTGCATGTGTTCGGTTGCGGACACTCACATCTTCCGGCGCTTGATACGTTCTACCGCGCAGGAGGGCTTGCGTGCGTCTCGCCGGTCCTTGACGAGGATCTGATGCTCCATGACGGCGCCGCAAAGTCAAGCCGCATGGAGAAGATGTCTGGCATCGCCGCCGAGACGTTCCGCCGCCACGGCGTGAAACCGGACGATCTCATGGTCGTCATCTCCGCGAGCGGCAAGAATGCCGCACCTGTCGAAATGCTTCGTTCCGCAAAGGCGGCGGGTGTGACGACCATTGCGATTTCATCTTCTGCGTACCGTGCGTACGGGGCCGTCCTTCTGGATGATGCAGACATCCCAATCGACTGCAAGGTGCCGCATGGGGATGCCGTCATCGATGTGGGCGGGATGAAGATGGGCGGGCTTTCGACATACGCATCGCTCTTCATTCTCAATTCGGTTCTCATCGACGGCGCCAAGAAGGCTCTAGCCAGGGGTGTTGAGCCGCCGATCTACACAAGCGGCAATGTCGAGGGCGGCACGGCGAAGAATGTCGCGTTGGAGGAACGCTACTTCAGCCGTGTCAAAAGGCTGTAATGCAAAATCAACGATTGAAACCATGGCACGAATCGCAATAATAGGATTGGTCGGTAAGTCAATGTTCTTTGATGTGCCGCGTTTCCACACGGGCGGCGAGACGATTACGGCCCGTGGATACTACGAAGAGTGGGGCGGAAAGGGCTTCAACCAGGCTGTCGCTGCGGAGAGACAGGGTGCTACTGCTATGTTCCTGGGCGCGGTCAATGCGTCTGATGTGAAACAGCTTCGTGACTTCAGCAGAAAAGAGGGTGTAGGCGCAATGCTTGTCGCAAAGGCAAAGCCGACGTCATGCGCCGCGATTCTGACTGACGGTACTGGAGAGACGCGAGTGACGGTCTGTCCCGGCGCAGAGCTTGACGCGAAGGACGTAAAGGAGTTTGCCGCCGCGATAGCGTCGGCGGACTTTCTGCTTCTCAACAACGAGGTGCCGGAAGAAGTGAATCTTGCCGCAGTGGAACTCGCCGGGAAATACGGAACGAAGGTAATCTTCAATCCGGCTCCGATGCGTCCGCTTCCGGAAGCGATAAAGGACGGTGTAGCGATCTTTACGCCCAACGAATTCGAGGCGGAGGCTGTGGCGGACGTGCCGGGCGAAGTCGTGACGACACTTGGCGCGCAAGGCTGTCGCATCCGTTCGACAGGCGAAGTTTTGTCCACGCCTCAGGTGGAGGCTGTAGATTCCACCGGAGCGGGAGATACGTTCAATGCCGTCCTCGCAACGCGCCTTGCGGAGGGTGAGAGTCTGCGTGATGCCTGTACCGCCGCGAACGAGGCAGCTTCGCAATCTGTCGCGGTCCGCTATGTGATACCGTCTTTGCCGAGAAGGGAAGTGGATAATGATCGTGTCACCCCCACTGCATCTTCCACATCTCTACGCTTCTGCACGGCTAAACCCATTCCGGCTCCCACTGCCTACGCTCCCACCTCTGCATTTCCACACGGCTAAACAACTCATCAAAAACTGGTTCTAACGAAAGGAAACTCAAAATGCTGAACGACTACGGTTACATCGAGAAGGCTATCGCAAACATACGCGAAGTCGCCGAGAAACAGGATGAGAACATCAAGGCCGCCGCCAAGCTTATGGCCGACGCCATCGCTGAGGACAGACTGATAAACGTCTATGCCGGCGGCGGACACACCACGCTTGCGATGGGTGAGATGTTCTTCCGCGCAGGCGGTCTCGCCAACATCAATCCGCTCATGGAGACGGCTTTGTCCGTATTCAACCAGGCGCTCAAGTACCTTGAGCTGGAGCGCACCGTCAATTTCGGCGCATCGATCATCAAGTACTACGACATCAAGGAAGGGGATGTGGTCCTCTTCTTCCACAACATCGGCATCAATCCCGCGACGATTGACGCGGCCGAGGAGTGCAAGAAGCGTGGCGCGAAGATAATCGCGGTGGCATCGTCCCATTGGCAGAACGAGATGCCGAAGGACCACTTCATCCGCCATCCGAACGGGAAGAATCTCTTCGACTATGCAGACGTGTGCATTGACGACTACAACCCCGTGGGCGATGCGGTCGTGAACGTGCCGGGCATGACCACGCCGATCGGCCCCGTCTCCAATGTGGTCGATTTCACGATTGCGCATCTTTTGGAGATCGAAACCTGCCGCCAGTGCGTGGAGCGCGGTATCGTGCCACCCGTCTGGAATTCGGCAAACGCGCCGGGCGGCGACGAGAAGAACGCGGCCTATCTCGCCAAGTACAAGCCGCTTGTGAAGAGTCTGTAAAATTTCACACTGATAGGAGACATAATGAACATCAAAAAAATGAACAAAGGACTCGACTTCCTGCGCGAGAAGTATGGCGCTGCGAAGGGCGAGATTGTGATCAAGGACGGTCATTGCTGGGTGGGGGCTACGCCGCTCATTCCGGGACGCATGGAGCGCAAGATCGTCGAACTCAAGAAGATGACCGAAAACGGTACGCTTGAAGGGGTCTCGACGCTCAGGTTCGCCTCCTTCGCGCCGAAGGGTTCAGACATGAAAGCCATGCTCGCGAAGGAGCTTGACCTTGCTGCGTATCTCGGCGCGTCCGATGTCGTGCGTGTGATGGCCGTAGCAAACGGCAGCGCGATAAACGTTCTCGCAAAGCTTGCGAACGACGTGAACGTCTCCGTGGAGATCGGCGCCGGGTTGCCGAAAGGCGAAGCCGGCTACGACCGGCACGAGATCATAGCGAAGCGCGGAGTCGCCTGCGACCAGACGGTCGATACGCATACGCCGCATGCCTCGATCCGCTGCTGGGATGCGGAAGGTTCCACTGAATACACGGATGTTGATACGGAGCTTTTCAGTCTTTCCTACGAGGAAATATGGAATGTCCGCGCAGCGTTTGCTCTTCTGCAGAAGCGCGCAGACGCAAAGATATGGAAGTCTGCCTGGGGCAAGGCGGTGAAGGCGGCAGACCTTGCGTTCAAAGCCGACGTATCGAAGGGATCAAAAACGATTTCGGTCAAGAAAGGTCCTGATACAAACCAGTCGATCAAAGTTTCGGAAGTGAGGTGATGGAATGAAACCGGTTAAAATCGCAATGATGGGCATGACGCACGGTCATACCCGCAAGTATTACCAGACTCTGATCGAGAACAAGAAGCTCGACTGGGTAGCATCCTGTGCGCAGGATGAGGATGCCAAAAAAGTCTATGAACTCTACGACACGGGCGTTCCGTGCTATCTCGATCCGGAAGAGATGTACAGGAAGCATCCCGACATCGAAGCCGTCGTAATCGCCTCCGCGAATGACCGCCACTTCGAGCAGATGAAGTGGTGCGCCGAGAAGGGTATCCACATTCTTTCGATGAAGATACCCACCTTCGATATGAAGGAATACGGCGAGATGATCGCCATGTGCGACAAGGCTGGGGTCGTCTGCCAGATCGAACTTGAGATGCACTACAATTCCGTTGTGCGCCGCCTGAAAAAACTCATCAGGGATGGTGCCATCGGCAAGATCAAGTCAGTGCAGGCGACGAACATCACGCTTTCGCCGGTGTGGGCGTTCCCGTGGCAGGGTGATCCCAAGGCGAGTTTTGGCAAAGTGGAGAAGCTGAAGAAGGGGGACAGCCGCTGTAAGGGCGGGGCGCTCTGCGACCATCCCCACATCTTCGATCTGATCCGCCATCTGACCGGCTCTTCGTTCGACTACATCTATGCAGAAGTTGCGCCGAACCTGCGTGACGGACTCAAGGTCGAAGACATGCTGATGGCAGTCGGCAAGATGAAGGATGGCACGGCGTTCCTGTTTGATCCGAGCTGGTCGCGTCTTGAGGAGAAGATCAAGGTTCCAGGTCCAGGCTGGGAACGTTTTCCGAAACGCATGGAGGTGAATCTCACGATCACCGGTGACAAGGGCATGCTCACATGCGACTGCTTCGGTCCTAACGTCTACCACAACGGCGCACCAAACGACCGATACACCGTACAGTATACGTACTTCGACGAGTGGGTGGGCCTGATAGACGAGTTCGTCGACTGCATACGCAACGGCAAGACGCCTCTCATCAACCTGAAATGGCACAAAGAGACCATTCTGGCGATGCTCGGATGCTACAAGTCGATAGAGAGCGGGAAAATCGCACGCATATAGGCGGTTTTGCTATAATTTGCGTTATGAAGAAAAGTCCATACGGCAAACCGGTCAATTCAAGGTCAACTTCACACGCACCTCGGCGTGTCGTTGTTGCGCTGAGAATGGCCGGTATTGCCGGACAGGACAAGCTGAACGGCATCTTCGAGCATCTGAGCGCAGGTTATCGCTGGCAGCTTATCATCTACCGGACCAGACATGAGTTCACGGCGGATACCGTTCGGCACGAGATGTCGCTGGGAACGCACGGTTTCATTGTCGGAATTCCTGATGCCGAAGATGCTCTTGCCGAACTTGCCGCGACAGACGTTCCGACAGTCGTCATGAATGTTTCGGGCGGCGGAATTGATCGCAGAAGGAGAAACATAGCCTATGTGAAGAGCAATTCCTGCGTTGTCGGTCAGGAGGCTGCATACACGCTCATGCGTCAGGGCATATACAAAAGCTATGCCTTCGCCGGGTATCGAAACGATTGTGACTGGAGCATGGATCGTGGAGAGGCCTTTAGGGAAGCACTAGGCAAGGAAGGATTAGACTGCGAAATGTTCGATGTCGGGCATTTCGGCAGTATGGTGGAGGACAAAGAGACCTTGGCACGTTGGCTAAACGATCTCAAGAAGCCCTGCGGATTGTTCTCGGCCTGTGATGATAGGGCCTTTGAGATACTTGATGTATGCAAGGAGTTGAAGATCAAGGTTCCTGCGGAGATTGGTCTGATAGGAGTGAATAACGATCCGATTCTTTGCGAGAACGCAGAACCTCGCCTTTCAAGCATACAGCCAGATTTCGTCGGCGAGGGGCGTCTTGCCGCCGAACTGTTGGAGCGCATCATGTCCGGACACGACCTGTTCAGCAGGGAAAGGCTCCAGAAGGTAGGTATTCGTGACATAATCCATCGTGAATCCACAACCTCGCATTCCAAAACAGGACGGCTCGTCCAGAAAATTCTTGCTTACATAAACACCGAAGCATTGTCTGGTATAGGTGTGGAGGATGTGGCGGCAAAGTTCAAGGTGTCAAGATCGCTTCTGGAGTTGAGGTTTCGCGAACTGCAGGGTGAAAGTGTGTATGAGGCCATTCTCAGGATCAGGCTTGAAGAGGTGAAGCGCAGATTGCGTCAGACCAATGAAACCATTTCCGAAATTACGGCGGCGTGTGGCTGGAAGAACCCCACTCCGCCGAAGGCGCTGTTCAAGAAGCGATTCGGAATCTCCATGCGCGAATACCGCCAACAGAAAAATATTTAAATACTGTTCGGCTGCAGGGGGAGGGGCTGGTTTTTCAACAGCGAGGACACCTTTCCTCGCGTTACAGTTTGAGCAGGTGTCTGCGCAGGGCGATGGAGACGAACGACGTCTTGGCCGCCGGACGCGGATACCTGATGGTGCATGCCGCATCTGACGGGGTCAAGAGAATCGCGCTTCCGTCAAAGGGCGACATCCGTGAGATATTCGGCGCGACTGCGGACCGCAAGGGGATATCCGCGATTGAAGAGCCGATGAAAAAGGGCGAAACGCGGGTCTGGAGATTGCGGTTATGAAAGATTCGACCTCGACCCCATTACCTCCGCGGGATTTGCTGTGAAAATATTTTATGGTATAATCAGCGGCATTTACGACAATGGTAGCCTGCTGAAATATGGTGCGTTTAAGAAGATTGAGGCGGACAGAAGCCCTTAGGGACATGTTCGCGATGGACAAGCCGTCGCGGGACAGGTTCATTTGGCCTGTGTTTCTCGTGGAAGGTGAAGGGCGCAAAGAGGAGATCCCTTCAATGCCCGGTCAGTACCGCTGGACTGTGGACAGGCTGGTGGCAGAATTCCCGGCTGGGGTCACAAGCGTTCTCCTTTTCGGTCAGACAGAGGGCGAGAAGGATGAGATCGGCTCCGCCGCAGCAGACATGGGCGGCGTTGTGCAGCGAGCGATTCCTGCGCTGAAGAAGGCCTTCCCCGATTTGATAGTCTTTACGGACGTATGCCTTTGCGCATACACATGTCATGGACACTGCGGTCCGCACGATACGGATGGCGACATTGACAATGATGCCGCTTGTGAAATGCTTGCGCGTGTCGCGGTCAGCCATGCGCGCGCTGGCGCCGATGGTGTCGCTCCCAGTGCGATGATGGACGGGCAGATTGCCGCCATCCGTACGGCACTGGATGAGGAGGGCTTCTCCAAGACACTTCTCATATCGTATTCCACAAAGTTTGCCTCTACGATGTACGGTCCGTTCCGCGATGCCGAGAACTCAGCGCCGTCGCAGGGCGACAGGCAGGGGTATCAGGCGTCCTACCGCGATCCCGCTACAGCCATCAGGGAATCGGTCGTCGATGAGGCGGAAGGTGCCGATGCCCTCATGGTGAAGCCTGCGCTCTGGTATCTGGATCTCATATCGAAAGTGCGCGAACGTTCGCTTCTGCCGGTGATGGCGTATAATGTCTCCGGCGAGTATTCGATGATCTATGCGGCGGCGAAGGCCGGGTACTGCGATCTGTACCCAGCGGCACGCGAATCGCTCTATGCGATCTTCCGTGCGGGGGCTACTCAGGTGATAAGCTACTGGACGCCGTTCTACGACGATATCTTCGCAAATTGAAAATAACATAATAAACAGGAAAACCAATGAAAAAACTGCTGACAATGACTGTTGTTCTTGTGGGAGCTGCAACGCTCTTCGCGGGAGAGTTCATGGCGGGCTACGCCAAGACGGACATTACGCCGCCGCTTGGTGTGTTCATGCCTGGCTACTATAAGGATCGCCGCGCAAAGGAGATTCTAGATCCGCTCGAGGTCGTATGCGTCGCATTCTCCGACGGCAAGACCAAGGCTGTTGTCATGCAGCTTGATACTGAAGCCGTTTCCGACTATGTGGCCGATGACATGCGTGATGCGGTCGTGAAGGCCACGGGACTTGACCGCAATGCCATCATCCTTCATGCTTCCCATACGCATGATGGCGGCCATCTTGCGATGAAGCAGAAGATGGGGTCATCCTCCATCGGACGCGGTGAGGATGCGATTTCAGAAATATACAGGAAAATGTCCATCACCCGCGTCGCAGATGCGGCAGTGAATGCGCTTGCGGACCTCAAGCCAGCCAGGCTTTCCTATCAGCGTTCTGTCGCCAGGCGTATTTCGTTCGGACGTCGCTATCTCATGAAGGATGGCAAGGTCCGCACAAATCCCGGCGTGAACAATCCCGACATCGACAAGCCGTACGGCCCGCCCGCTGATGAGGAGGTTCAGGTTCTGCGCATTGACTGCGAAGGCGCCAAGCCGATCTGTGTGATCAATTTCCAGACGCATCCCGACGTGGTTGGAAACGAGACGATCACGGCAGACTGGCCGGGTCTCACTCGCACCGTTTTCGAAGCGGCAACACTCGGCAAGACGCGTTGCATCGTGCTCAACGGCACCCAGGGGGACGTCAATCACGTGAACGTGATGCCCCGTCCCGGCGAGCGCAACGGACTAAAACGCGACTTCGACGATGTTGACCGCGGATATGACCATGCTTGGCACATGGCCAACGTTCTTGCCGGCTCCGCGCTTTCCGTATGGATGAAATGCATCCCAATGGAGGCTGGCGAAGTCCGTTTCGCCACCATTGACGTTCGCGTTCCTGCGAATAAGGCGAAGGAAGGTGACGAGAAGGATCTTAAATGGGCGGAGAAGGTCTGGTCGATGCATCAGTCCGGCAAGGATGCAGAGTTGCCTTGGAAGGGCATGGAGCTCACCACCGAGGTCGCCCGTGCCCGCCGTATCATCAACATGTCCAAGCATGCCGACCATCACGATCTTCCTCTCTGGGGCATCTCTATCGGCAAGTCCGTTGCGTTCGGCGCGTTCCCCGGCGAGCCGTTCAATGACATCGGCAAGGAAGTGAAGAAGCGTTCTCCGTTCACGATGACGATGCTCACCTGCCTCTCCAACGGCAGCCGCGGATATTTCCCGTTCTCCGACGCCTACAAGACCGGCGGCTACGAGTCCGCGACGTCTCCGTTCGGTCCGTCCGTCGCCGACGATCTCATCGCTGGCCAGCTAAAGTTGATGAACGGTCTCTATAAGTGATCTGTTCGTGAACAGAAAGGGAAGAAAAGGTCCAGGAGCGCACGTTTCTTCGAAGCGTGCGCTTTCTCCGTTGAAACTTCCGTTCGAATACTGCGACACGCCGGAGTTGCGGGTCCTGAACTTTGCGGCTGAGGGACTGCCGTGTATTCCGGTTCTTGGCTTGACGCGTATCGGAATGGGCGGACGCCCGACGACCACGGAGGAGCATACCCACGAAGAATGCCTTGAGATATCCTATTGCCAGCGCGGAGAGCTCGTGTTCGAGAGCGGAGGCAAAGAATATCTGTTCAGCCCCGGATGCGTGTTCGTTTCCCGCCCGAACGAGCCGCACCGGCTCAAGGCATACCCGAAGGGGCTTCTCATGTATTGGCTTTTTGTTCGCATACCCAAGCGGGAATATCCTTTTCTGTCGATGTCGATGCGTGAGTCCAAATGGCTGCGCAAGGCGTTGCAGGAGATGCCGCACAGGCTGTTCACGGGCGGCGATGCCGTGCGGAAGGCGTTCCAGCGTATTTTCGAAGTGTATGATTCGGAGTCGAGGAGGACGCCGCAGAGGTCGGTGAGGCTTCGCGTAGGCGTGACGGATCTGCTGTTGGCGATTCTCGACGCATCCCAATGTGGTGCGGCGGCATCTGGTGACGAACGCGTCGAGCGCGCAATCGAGGAAATACGCGCCGACCCCGTGAAAGAGTTTTCCATCGACGCGCTTGCCGCGAAGACTGCATGCTCTCCGAGCAACCTCATTCTGCGTTTCAAGCGCTTGACGGGGCTGCCGCCCCAGGCTTTCCGCAACGCCTGCCGCATTGAGCGCGCCAAACGAGAACTGGAGAAGGGCGGTCGTTCGATGCTGTCGCTCGCGCTCTCGCTGGGCTACTCCTCCGCCCAGAACTTCGCGACTCAGTTCCGCATCGCCACCGGCAAGACACCGAGCGCCTGGCGCACATTGGGAACATGATTTTTTGATATAATTAGCAGCGTTTTACGGGAGACTGTGAAACTGTGGCGCAAACGGGGAGAATTCCAAAGCGCTGAGAGAGAGTTTAGCTTCTAATGTGAAGGATCTGTTAGTTGGAGTGCAATAAATGCCGTACGATGACTCTTTTTTGAATGAGTTTGCAGGGTATTTCAAGGCGGAAGAACCGGCCTTGCGCGAACGCGCAGATGCATGGGCAACGGCTATCGGTTTGCAGAAGGTTGATGGACTTACTCCTTCAGCATTTCTTTTTGAAACGGCGAAAAATCATATTGAGGGAAAAATTAACCAAAATCAGGCGAGACAGAGAATTCGGGAATATTATGTAGCCCAAAAGGAGACGAATGCCGTCAATGCGGAAACTGAAGAGGCGGATAAAGTATCCGAGAGAATTGCCGCGATTATTAACGATGGAGGCTTTGAATTCACGCCAGAATATCTTGTGGCGCTTCATGGAAAACTTTTCAAGGGTGTGTTGTCTACAGCCGGGAAGATTCGCCAGGTCAATATAAAAAAGCGTGAATGGGTATTGAAGGGTGATTCGGTGACATACGGTTCGGCTGATACAATTAAGCAATCGCTCATACGCGATTTTATTGACGAACGCGAATTTGATTATGGTAAAGTGTCGCCGCGCAAGGCGATAGCCCATTTCGTGCGTTTTATCGCACAGATTTGGCAGGTGCATCCGTTTGGCGAGGGCAATACGCGAACGGTTGCAGTATTTGCAATCAAGTATCTTGCATCGATCGGCTATCGGGCATCGAACAATATATTCAAGGATAATTCCTGGTTTTTCAGAAATGCGCTTGTGCGGGCGAATTATGCCGACTATCAGAAAGGGGTAAAGCGTGATTGGAGCTATTTGGAGGGCTTTTTCAGGAATCTTATTCTGGGCGAAAACAACAAGATGAAAAGCCGGTATTTGCTTATTGGTCTAAGCGAGAAAGATAAGCAAAAGATTGAATCGTTGACCGAGCAGAAAGTAACATCGAAGGTTGTCAGAAAAAGGTTGTCAGAAAACAATAGATAGTCTTATTGCGCTTATATTGGGAGATGTATCGATAACTCAAGGGAAGATGGCGCAAACGTTGGGGATTTCGAGACAGGCGGTGCAAAAGCATTTGGTGAAGTTGAGGAGCGCCGGGCGTTTGCGTAGGGTTGGTCCAGATAAAGGCGGGCATTGGGAGATTATGCGATGAACCAAATCAAATCCCCTAATTGCCCTGTAAAATAAAAAGAAAATCTATTTGTAAGTTAGTTTTTCTCGAAGCTTGGCCCTCCGAGTTTCATTCTTATGGAATACGCGGGTTTGATTGAAGATTAAAATAATATAAGAAACATGCCGTGGATGGCGGTATGCTACAATTCCGTCATTCTTTTTGCAATATAAAGAGGGAGCATCATGACCGTTGTAGTCATAGGACTGGGATCGATGGGGCGGCGGAGAATCCGCCTCATGCAGATGATGGCGAACGCGCCGGAGATAGTCGGTGTGAACCGCTCGCAGGAGCGTCGTGCGGCAGTCGAGAAGGAACTCGGCATCCGCACGTTCGCGACGTTGGAGGAAGCAGTTTCGGCGGCAAGGCCTCAGGCGGCGTTTCTCTGCACCGCGCCGGCGGGGCACGGTCCTGTGGTCATGGAGTGCATAAAGCTTGGGCTCGATGTGTTCATGGAGATCAACCTTATCGGCGAGTGGTACGCCGAGGCGGCGGCGAAGGCGAAGGAGAAGGGCGTTAAGCTCTTTATCTCATCCACGCCCGTTTACCGCCGCGAGACGCGCTACATCGCCGAAAAGGTGCGTGAAACCGGCTCCGTCAACTACATCTATCATTGCGGGCAGTATCTTCCCGACTGGCATCCGTGGGAAGATTACCGGGGGTTCTTTGCGTCGAAGAAGGAGACGAACGGCTGCCGCGAGATACTGTCAGTTGAGCTGCCGTGGATTGAAAAGGCGTTCGGTAAAATAAAATCGGTACAGGTGATGAGCGGCAGGCTCACGTCTCTTGAAATCGATTTCCCCGATCATTACATGATATCTGTCACTCATGAAGGCGGATGCAAAGGTTTCTATTGTCAGGATATTATCGCCCGCAAGGGCTTGAGGCGGCTTGAAGTCTTTTCCGAAAAACTGCATCTGTTCTGGGAGGGAACTCCCGATTCCCTCTCATCGTACAACATTGAGACGAAAACGCTTGAACCGATCCGACTTTACAAAGATGTCGTGCAGGATGGACGTTACAATGCCAACATCATTGAAAATGCATACTTCGACGAAATCAGCGCTTTCTTCGATTATGTGGAAAAGGGAACTCTGCCGCCGTATACGTTTGAAGAGGATGCGCATACGCTTGCGGTCGTGGACGAAATAGAGGGAGTGAAAAGGTCATGACTGCTTGTTTTATAGGTCTTGGGTCAATTGGCCTGCGACATTTGAAGAATGTCCATGTCGTGGCGGAAAAACGTGGAATCGCGATTGAAACCGATGTTGTTGAGCCGCGTGAACTTGATTATCTTGACGCCGATGTGCGTGCGCTTGTGCGCCTCCGCTTCTCTGCGGTTTCGGAAATCGGCCGTTATGACTTGATTTTTGTGACGAATCCTTCACAGCTTCATGAAGAGACGCTAGCCGATGTGCGTGAGAAGGCGGATTTCTTTTTTGTGGAGAAACCTGTTTTCACCAGAGCTCTTGAAGGTGATGCGCTTAAACCGTATGCCGATGAACGTGTGTTTTATGTGGCGTGTCCGATCCGGCACACGCGGGTTTACGGTTTTCTTGCAGACTTCGTGCCGAATAGCAAGGTATATTGCGCACGTGCCATCTGTTCATCGTACCTGCCGGATTGGCGCCCCGGTACGGACTACCGTCGCACCTACGCCGCCCAGGAAGGGGCAGGAGGCGTAAAACTCGATCTCATCCATGAATTCGACTACCTTTTCACCTTGTTCGGATTTCCGCAGGAGTCGCATCTTCTAGACGGTAAATTTTCCGAACTTGAGCTGAAAAGCGTTGACGGAGTGTCGTTCGTCGGGCGGTATGCCGACAAGACGCTTGAGCTCCATCTCGATTACTATGGACGTGTCCCCCGTCGCGAGATAGAATTATATACGGCGGACGATGTGATAGTGTCGGATTTCATAAAGGCGGAAATACGTTTTTTGAAAAGCGGACGCAGGATCGATCTCGCAGAAGAGCGTAACGAGTACTGCCTGAGAGAGATAGAATACTTCTTCGACTTCGCCCTCTCTGGCGCACGGAACATGAACTCCATCCCCTACGCCAACGGAATACTCTCCTTCATCCAACGCGCTTAATTCATCATACTTCATCTAGATATTTAATTACTTATTACCCTAAAAACGGCTGTTGATTTCAACGCAGAGGCGCAGAGACGCAAAGTAACGCAGAGAAAAAGTGAAGTAATGTGAAAAATGGAAAATACTAGAATTTTCTGACGGAATGAATCTTCACCCATCGGGTGTCGATGGTGTGGGGTTGCATAAAAGAAGATAACTTTCAAAAAACTCAAAACGAGCTGTTTTCTCTGCGCCTCTGCGTCTCTGCGTTAAAAAAGAACTCGTCCAACTGCCGAATTTAGGTTAAATTTACTATATGTCGCCCAAATGCATATAGAGGAATATCTTTTACGTCCGCGCCGTCATGATGAGGCTGCAAGGATGTACGGATTGCATATGGAGGATTGAAAAGTTCCCTGAAAATTTTGAGACTTTTTGCCTTGGTGTTGATACCGGCCTTTGCTTCGACGGGAAATACGGCGGTTGTGCCCTGGATCACGAATTCAACTTCGGCATTCCCGGAATCGGATGTCCAGTAGTTTGGCGCGATTCCTTCTGATACAAGTTCTTGAAGAACAAATTGCTCCGCAAGGGCTCCTTTGAAGTTTGTGAAAAGCGCGTTGTGGTCAAGAAGCATTTGGGGCGTGGTGACGGACATTGCGCCAAGGAGCCCTACGTCGTGCATATACAGCTTGAAGGCGGAGAAATCCTGGTATGAAGCAAGCGGCAGTCGCGGCGGTGCGGCTCGGAATATCTGATGTATCATCCCTGCATCGTCGAGCCAGTTGAGGGCTGATTCGTATTCGCGCGCACGCGCACCGCTTTTGAGGGCGGTATAGATGAATTTCTTGTTATCCTTCGCAAGCTGTGCCGGGATGTTCTTCCAAAGCAGCCGTATTTTTGCAAGGAGTTCCGGCGGAGCGTGCTTTACGAAATCGGCATCGTAAGCTGCGAGTATCTCATTCTGAGTCCTGCGTACTTCCATGAAATCCTGATTCTCGGTGAAATTGGAGACGGCTTCAGGCATCCCCCCGATGAAAAGATATTTTCGGAGAAGGTTCTTGTAGTCTTCCTGCTGCGACTCTATAAGTTTCCAGTCTCCGTTTTCAAGGGCTTTCAAGCGGAACGGGTTGTCTATCGCACGGACAAATTCAGTGAAGGACATGGGATGAACGTCGAGGAAACTTACTTTTCCGACAGGAAAGGAACCTCTCTGCTTCCCTTTGCGGGTTTCGCTCGATTTTCCCATTGCGAGGCCGAGCAGTGATCCTGCAACGATTATGGCGAGTTCAGGCATCTCCTGATTGAAGTATTTCAGGGAGTTCAGTGCCTTATGTGATTCCTGTATTTCATCGATGAGCAGAAGTGTCTTTCCTGGAATGATATGTTTTCCTGTTGACATCTGAATAAGATCGATAATTGTTTTGGGGTCGATGTTCGAGTGGTCGATCCGCTCTCTCAGCAAGTCATCTCTCTGAAGATCGATCTTGACATGTGAATCCGGATAGAATTCGTTGGCGAACGCATCCATGAGCCAGGTTTTCCCGACCTGCCTTGCCCCCATGAGAATGAGTGGCTTACGTTTGCGGCTGTTGTTCCAGGAGATGATTTTCTTGTAGACGTCTCTTTGCATATTTCCCTCTTCGGCGCATATTGTAGCACATAGATATAGAATTATTCCATAGGAAAATGTGATTTGTAGACACATTATTCCATCGAAAAATGTGATTCTTAGCCACATTATTCCATCGAAAAATGTGATTGTACCCAAATTCAGTTCAGCAATTATCCCAATTGATACTTATGGAGAATGAGAATTCACTTCGGCTCTCTCGCTTCTAATAACGGTTTTCAAATAAAGATGCGGCTATATAAAATCAGCTTATTGGGTGGAGCATATCGAAAGCGGTGTAGGATGTGTAGATGAGGGTGGGGTTGGTTATGGCCGTGGAGAGGTGTAGGCCGTGGAGAGGTGTGTTTCTGGTTTTTTGTATTGCGCCTAAAGGCGCGACCACGAAAGCTGTTGTTGCGGCCAATCGCTAACGCGATTTATGATGAGCCAATTCGCAATTGAGTTTGCCGCGTGCCGCGTCACTCAAAGCAAATTGTCTCGTCTAAGCCTACGGCTTTTGCCGCCGCAACAGACACGAAACGGCTATGCCGTCACGAAAGTACACGAAAAGGTTTAGAAGGTTACATGCAAATATCCTGTCGTTCAAGATATTTGGATTTCAAATAGGATGCCTTTTATGAAATGTTTCAATTGTACGAAAAATAATCTGTAAAACATTTTTCCGACCCTGTTGTTCTATAATTGCCGCATCTTCCACAACTTGTCCAAGGAGATGATAACCATGAATGAGATTGCAAGATGCATATCAAAGGTCCGTCGTGAATGGTGCAGACGTTTATTCTCTGTATCAACAACCTGTTTGTTGATGTTTGTACCGATGATGCTTCCGGCGGCGCAGTGGACTGGTGCCGGCGATACATCCGGTTGGGATGTCGCCGGGAACTGGTCGGATGAAAAAGTTCCAGGCCCGACGAATGTGGTGGAGCTTAAGGATGATGCAATTATAACGCTGTCAGGTAGTTGTGCGGCAAGTTGCATTACAAATACATCGGAAAATCCTATCACCCTTACGCTTGTCGTAGAATCTGATGCCCGTCTTGCCGCCTCAATATGCGGGACGATATCTGTGGAGAAATGCGGCGCGGGCACGCTTACATTTGCCGCCCGTCAATCCTACACCGGCACTACAAGCATCGAGGAAGGGTGTGTTACGACCGCTCCCGACCTGTCGCTTTCGGACTACAAGTCTTATGGAACGCTCTCACTCCATCTCGATGCATCTCGCCTGGAAACGCTCGTCACCGATACGGACGGTTATTTGACGGAATGGAAGTCGCTTACAGACAACGACGTTGCTGCCGCAGGCGCCGGTTCGGCGGAAAGGCACAGTAATGCGAAATATACCCACGAGAATCCGTTTGTCGCTACGGATAGTGTCGGCCGTAAAGCGGTACGTTTCGGGTATACGCTTGATAATGTCCGTACCAATTCGTTTATATCGCTCAGCGGTGCCGATGAAAAGTTTCAAGCGCGCACCTTCTTTTTTGTGTCGCGTCCAGTCGCCACCGGAAATTCTAACTACGGCCTTCTTGGAATGATAAAAGGCGCTGATTTCAGATTTTATACAAGTAAAACTTCGGTAGTTAGATACGGTTGGGATCTTGCAAATATGGATGAATCCTGGTGTAATGGACGAAAGGCGACAAGTGTGCAGGATAACACATTTGAAAAATCGGGAATGACGAGTGCAAATCTTTTGGTAGTACGTCGTGAAAACCCCGGTAAGTTTGACATTATCGGCAATCAATATCTAATGAACGAAAATAATCCTGTTCTAGGTAGTAATCAGGCATCAAATCCGATGGACTTATATGAGGTTCTTTTATTTGACGAAAAGTTAACCGATGCGCAGATAGAAGACATATCGGCAATCCTGATGAAGAAATGGAATATTCCCGAACAGGCCGCATGCTTGAATTTCTCTCTTTTACCGCCGAAGTCAACCTTCACGGTGGGAGATGGGACAGCGCTTGATTGCGGTGAAATGGTTCAGACATTGTCCGTGGTGTCTGGCGAGGGAACATTGAGGGTGGCTGGAATCATCGATCTTGAAGGTGGTGTTCTAAAAGTAGGCGGGATGGGCGTTTCCGGATTCGGCATCGTGACGAATACGGCTGAGCAGAAGGCTACTCTTATTGTATCCAACGATACGGCTACAACAATGACTGCACATTGCTGCGGCAATGTCGATTTTGAAAAGCAAGGCGTTGGCACTCTTCAAATAGTAGGAAACCAGATGCATGGCGGAGAGACGCGTTTGAACGGCGGCAAGGTGGTCGCCGGGCTTGATTGCAACAGTTACGGTACTTTGTCGTTACATCTTGACGCGTCGCGAATTGAAACACTGGTAATGGATGCAAATAATCAATGGAAAACAAAATCTATCGTTGAATGGAAATCGCTTGCAGACAATGGCGTGACAACCCGCGGAGGAGAAAAGGCACATGCGGATGCTTTGTTCACGCATGAAAGCCCGTTTCTTTTTGCAAATCCACAGACGGGACTTACAGGAGTACGTTTCGGCTACGGGAAGGATACGCATGCAGAGGCTAATACCTTTTTATCAGCCTGGAAGGATGATGTAAACGAGCAGTTCAAGGCACGGACGTTTTTTATAGTTTCACGTCAGCATCAAGATTCGGCAAAAGGAATTTTGGGGATGATAAAAGGCGCTTCATTTCGCATCTACCGTGCGAGCAACTATTCATGGGCAACAACATCGGATGCTTTTTGGAATGACATGAATATTTGGTGTAATGGTCGAGAAGGAAATTCTTTCGAGGCGTCTAAAACCGATTATCCCAATCTCTTGGTTGTTCGCAGCGAAGCTCTTAGATCTTTTGACATTATCGGCAGTCAGTATTTACTGAGAGACAATGGATCCGTCGTCGGAGGGGCTTCAATGCGGATGGATCTGTACGAGGTGCTGCTCTACGATGACGCTCTTACGGATGAGCAGATTAATGAGATATCGGCGTTTTTGATGAAGAAGTGGGATGTTCCGCAGCAGGTTGAACCTGCGCTCTCCTTCGGAGGAGGTTTTGCGCCGGCAAGCGCTTTCACGGTTCTTGCAGACACCATGCTTGATTTCGTTAGCTATGCGCCGCAGATGACTGGGCTCAAGACCGTTGTCACGTCGTCTTCCGCAACCCCTACGCTGACGGTCAACGGCGATTGGAATGTTACCGCACTGCCTTTGACAGTGGAAAATTCCTCGGGAATGTCGCGCGGTACGATTCTGCGTACAACCGGCAGTTTGACAGGTCCATTTGCTTCGGTATCTGGTGTGGCTTCCGACCGGTTGGAGTATGCGACAAATGAAGCAGTGTTAAGCAGATCTGCGTTCGTGATTACTGTTCGTTAACGATACCGTATTTGACGATTAAAAAGAATCAATAAAAGGAAGTGTATGAAAATGAAAAATCTACTTTTGACGGGATTTTCGTTCGCTGTGGCCGCATCGGTTGCCGCTCCGGTTGATGTAAGTGACCGTCTTCAGGTGATGTGGGACGATCATGTGATTGACGCAAAGCTGACCACAGCGTCGAGACTCCTTCATCATCCCGTGTATGCCGGTACGGTAATGACCTGGGATAAGCCCTGGGAGGGTGACGGCAGTGAGTTTCCGAGCCTTGTCGTGGATGTGGACAAGGACGGAAAACGTCTCTATCGCCTGTACTATCTGGGATGGAACTTGACGCGCGATGTGTTTGACACATCCAAGCAGGTCAATCCTATGGGAAAGAGTCTGCAGGAATGCTATGCCGAGAGTCGCGACGGTATCAACTGGGTTCGCCCGGAGCTTGGTCTCATCGAATTTAACGGCTCGAAGAAAAACAACATCATAATCAACCACAGTACGCTGAACTGGGGGAGCAACTGCTTTGTGTTCAAGGATGACAACCCCCAATGTCCTCCTGGGGAACGGTATAAGGCCGTCTCAAGCAGCAGGCAATCGGGACATCTGTGGGTGCTGGTGTCCGCCGACGGGATAAACTTCAAGCCTGGATGGAAGATACTCAAGCTCGCTCCGCGCGCCATCATGGATGATACACATCTTTCGTCATTTTGGTATCCGAAGACGGGCGAGTATCACGTCTATCTGCGCGGAAATCATCTGCTCAAGCCTGATGAAGTCGGCAAGATGTTCAAAGACCGGGAGATTCGGCAGGTTCGGCATGCCGTATTCCGCGATTTGCACCGCATCGAGGAGTCGCGCGTGATCGATTGTGTGACGCCCGACGGGGAAGCATCGGCGGAGTATCCGATGTACACGCCTTGCGCGTTTCCGTACTACCGCAATAGAGACATAATCGTAAGTTTCACCACGCGCTACAACCAGCGCGGCAATTGGAACGACAATTACGATCTTCTGCCGGATGTCGATCATAGGAAAATGCGTTACAGGAAGGAGAAGCGTCTCGGCATTGCGGTAACTGATGGCCTATTCGCGGTATCGCGCGACGGACAGAAGTTTGTTCGTTACGATGAGGCGTTCTTGCGTCCAGGCCCGCAGCGGCCCGGTTCATGGGTGTACGGCAGCTGCTATCCGGGCGCTTTCGTTATTCCCACACAGGCCGCAGACGGTTCGGGTGAAGAACTTTCGATCTATGTCCCCCACGGACATATGACCGGCAAGCCCAAAAAACTTGAACGCTACACGATAAGGATTGACGGATTCGTGTCGCGCCACGCCACGTTCAAGGATCAGAAGGTGGTGACAAAGGATCTCGTTTTTTCGGGTAATGAAATGCTCATCAATTTCTCCAGTTCCGCCCGCGGAAGAATCGCGGTGTATCTGTATCATGCCGGTCAGACAAAACCATCTCTTGTCTCTTGCTGGATGTTCGGCGACCGCGTGGATTCTCCGGTCACGTTCCCGAAGGGCAAGCTTGCCGCGTTCGCCGGAAAGCCGGTGCGGCTGGAATTCGTGATGTCCGATGCCGATCTTTATTCCTTTCAGTTCAAGAAATAACGGATGCTGATATCTATCGGTATGAAGAGTTCAAGATTAATTTTTCTCCTGGCTGTCATGTCATGCGCGTTTACATCGGCGGTGCAGACATCGGCGGCAGAGGGTAAAGGCGTATTAATGACGAACGATCTCGCCACGGTGTGGGGGAGTTCGGTCACGCCTGAGAATGTGTGGCGCGAGTATCCGCGTCCACAGCTTGTACGCAAGGGATGGGAAAGCCTTAACGGCATATGGCAGTATGCAATAACATCGGCGGTGTCGGACGAGCCGAAGAAGTATGATGGAGCGATTCTTGTTCCGTTTGGAGTGGAAACACCTCTTTCGGGTGTAAGGCGCAAGGTAACCCCTAAAGACCAGATCTGGTATCGGCGCACTTTTACCGCCTATCCCCGTAAAGGATACCGCACGATTCTCAACTTCGAGAGGGTTGATTTCAGGGCGCAGGTGTTTGTGAACGGACATGAGGCGGCGGATGTTCCTCATGAAGGCGGGAACGTCCCGTTCAGCGTTGATGCGACGCCTTTTGTGAAGGAAGGTGAAAACGAGCTTAAATTGCTTGTGTGGGATCCGACTGATACACATCTCGGCGGCAGCGGCAAGCAGGTGCTCAAGCTTGTATCGTGCTTCTTCCCCGCAACAAGCGGCATTTGCGGCAGCGTGTGGATGGAGACTGTGCCGGAGACGTACCTTGCCGACTACAAGGTTGAGTCGGACTGCAAAAAGGGAACTGTGACCGTGACGCCGTTCCTTAAGGGAAAGGTGCGTGCCGCAAGAGTTTCCGTTGCGGCTTCCTTCGGCGGCAAGGTATTGGCGAAGGGCAGGTTGGATATGTCCGGCGACTCGGTGACACTTGTTCTGCCAAAGCCGCTGAAACTGTGGAGCTGCGAATCGCCGAATCTCTATGACCTTGCGATCACCGTAAGCGCCAACGGTCGCACTGATACCGTAAAGGGATACTTTGGTATGCGTTCTGTCGGTACCAAACTCGATGCCAAGGGAATCCGCCGCGCCACTGTGAACGGAGATTTCACATACTTTCTGGCTACGCTCGACCAGGGGTGGTGGCCTGACGGATACTTAACTCCGCCGAGCGAGGACGCTTTGCGCTTTGATGTGGATTTTCACAAGAAGGCCGGCTTCAACGCCATCCGCAAACATATCAAGATCGAGCCGCGGGCATTCTACGCATACTGCGATAAGGTAGGGGTGATGGTGCTTCAGGATATTCCGTCATGCCGCACAGATCAGGATGCGTGGGATATCCAGTATGGCAACAAACGATACGGATTCTATCGGCAGGAACTGAAGGATATCATCGATCACCTGCGCAATCATCCGAGCATTGTGATGTGGATTCCCTTTAATGAGGGCTGGGGACAGCCGTCTGCAGACAAAACCCGTTTTACCAATTTGTGGCTCAAGCGGTACGATCCCTCTCGTCTTATCGACGGACCTTCCGGTTGGAATGACTACGAGGGCGGCTTTATCCAGAAATACGCAAGAGGTCAGGTGATAACAACTTCGCCGTCATTTACGTCGTGTGATGTGGTGGACCGCCACAATTATCCTTCTCCCAAAATGTTTCCGCCCAATGCGGCAAGAGTGACGATGGTGGGCGAGTTCGGCGGTGCGGTCGCATGCCTTGCCGGACACTATCAGGACGTCAAAGGCAGGTTGCATACGCCTACGCCGGTGGAAGACGGAAAATGGCGCGAGAACTTCCGCCGAAATTACGAAGCCGTCACCAGACCTCTCATCAAGATGGCGCGCGAAGGCTTGGGGGGAAGCGTCTACACCGAGGCGGTCGACCAATTCTCGGAAGCTTGCGGACTGGTAACTTTCGATCGCGCGATAATAAAATGTGACTACGGTTTTATGCAGTCGCTGCATCGGAAGATTCTGGATGCCGCCCGGGAAGGCGCGGAAGGAAAGTAGTGACGAAATCACAATTCCAGTGGCGAATAAAGATGCATCGCGTTAAGATATGAACAGGTATTGGAATATGAAAATTAAAACGTTGTTTCTGTCGGTAACAGTTTTCGTGGCGTTTGCATTATTGGCGGATTTCATTGAAGTCGGCGATAGGCTTCAGGTGATGTGGGATGATCATGTGGTGGACAATAAACTGAGCACGGCTGCGAAAAGGCTGCATCATCCAGTATATGCCGGCAAGGTTATGACATGGGATAAGCCTTGGGAAGGGGACGGTAGCGAATTTCCGAATGTGGTGATCGACACCGACAGGGACGGCAAGCGCCTCTACAGGATGTATTATGTCGGGTGGAACTTCACTCGCGACATTCTTGAGTCGGCGAAGATACCGGATTCATATTCCTATAAGATCCGTACATGCTATGCGGAGAGCCGTGACGGCATCAACTGGATGCGTCCGGAACTCGGTCTGGTGGAACATGAGGGTTCCAAGAAAAACAATATTCTTGCAAGCTTCGAAACACCGACATGGAAGTATAATTTTTTCGTGTTCAAGGATACCAATCCCGCCTGCCGCCCGGAAGAGCGTTATAAAGCCATTGCCAGCGGCAAAGGTTCGGGAGGACATCTTTGTGTGCTTACGTCGGAGGACGGAATTCATTTCAAGAAAGGCTGGCAGATTCTGAAACTTGCGCCGCGCGCGGTTATGGATGATACTTCGCTCGCTTCGTTCTGGCATCCCAAGACAGGGAAATACCATGTGTATCTTCGCGGTAACCGGCGGTTGAGGAAAAACGAACGCGGCAAGATGTTCACCGATATGGAGATGAGGCAGGTGAGACACGCCGAATTTGCCGATTTGCACTGCATCGAAGAGTCTCGCGTCATCGACTGTGTGACGCCGGATGGTGAAGCCTCTCCAGAATATCCCATGTATACATCGTGCGCATTTCCGTATTACCGCAATCCCGACATCATCGTAGGGTTCCCCACGAGATACAATCAGCGCGGCAAATGGGATGATAATTATGATCTTCTGCCGGATCCTGCTCACAGGAAGCTGCGTTGCAAAAAAGAGTCTCGTATGGGGCTGGTGGTTACAGACGGACTTTTCATGGTCTCGCGCGATGGACAGAATTTCGTCCGTTACGATGAGGCGTTTTTCCGTCCAGGTCCGCAGCGCCCCTGTTCTTGGGTGTATGGAAGCTGCTATCCCGGCGCGTTCGTGATTCCAACTCCCGCCGCGGACGGATCGGGCGATGAACTTTCCATCTACAAGCCGTTGGGGCATATGACTGGTAAGGGGGCGTGGCTTGAGCGTTACACGATAAGAATGGACGGATTCGTGTCGCGTCAGGCGACGTTTAAAGAGCAGAGGGTCGTGACAAAGGATCTTGTATTCTCAGGCGATGAAATGCTCATCAATTTCTCCACATCCGGACGCGGAAGGATTGCGGTCTATCTGTATCTTGCCGGTCAGACAAAGCCATCTCTTGACTCTTGCTGGATGTTTGGCGACCGAGTTGATTCGCCGGTCACGTTTCCGAAAGGAAAACTTGCCGCCTTTGCTGGAAAGTCTGTGCGGCTGGAGTTCGTGATGTCCGACGCCGATCTCTATTCCTTCCGGTTTAAGAAATGACAGAATTTCAGGCGCATTTAAATTTGAAAAGAACTTGTGATATGTTGAGAAGATATTTGGTTATTCTGATTGTCCAGGCTGCTGCCGCAGTTCCGGTCGTGTCTGCTGCGCCGCTTGCAAACACGAATGCGCTTGTATGGGTTGACGGCGGGATGCTTCCTCAAGAAGGTCGTGCATTTTCCGATACGCATACCCCGTACTGGCGTATCGGGAGGAAACATCTGGAAAAGATTGCCTCGGTGAACAGCGGCGTGGTTGGCCATGCTTCTGAAACTTCCGGTATATGCTACCGTTTTGTCACCGATGCCGACGAAATAACTCTGCGCTGGTCTTTGTCTCGTCCCCAGCTGTCATTTCCGCATATGGCCGCAACGGGTGTAAGCGGCATTGATATATATGAGTGGACTAAAGCGAAAGGGTGGAGGTTTGTCAATTGGCGTTTTACCACCCCTCGTAATTATCCTGACAAACAGAAAGGAAATGCCTACACAATCAAATGGACGCCGGGTCGTCCGTGCTGGATATATCTTCCGCTCTACAACGGGATATCGGAGTTCGCCATCGGTATAGCAAAAGGTAAAAAGATTATGGCATTGCCGGTGCGCAAAAGCGGTGTCATCAAGCCTGTTGTATTCTACGGATCGTCCATCACTCATGGTGCGTGCGCTTCGCGGCCTGGTATGGCGTATACGGCGATAGCCGGACGTAAAGGTGGTTTTCCTGTGGTAAACATGGGATTCTCCGGCAGCGCGCATTTAGAGATGGAAGTTTGTGACATGCTCGCTGATATAGACGCGAGCTGCTATGTTCTCGATCCGCTGGCAAATGTGCTGCATGTCGCCGGAGAACTTGAGAAGCGCTATGAGAAATTTATCCGGCGACTTCATGCGGTGCGGCCTGATGTGCCGATTGTTCTCTCCGCGCCGGGCGGAGGCGCTGTCGGGAGGCCTTCGTCAGGCGTAGCAAAGGCTTATTCCGTTTTTGAGAAGTTGAAAAAGGAGAATTCTGGAGAATGGAAGCGCCTTTATTGGCTTTCGGAAGACGATCTGATGTTTGACGATGAGGAATATACCGTGGACGGCTGCCATCCTAACGACTGGGGAATGATGCAGATGGGGCGCGCTCACGCAAAGGCCGTACGAACGGCGCTGGGGCTTGAGAGCGACACTTTCAGATGATATGCAAATTTCCCCTGTACAGCATAAGGTTATGAGTGAGTATGCATAAGAACAGAATAAAAACTGAAAGCCCGGATGTAACAGCGCTTCGCTACGCTTCCGGCGGGGAGCTGCACCGTGATTTTCACGCGTCGATACTGGACGGTGCGAATTACATGCTCGACAACTACGGTGAAGAGGCTTTGCGTGAGGTCGTTTTTGAGACCGGTACAAAGGTCTACAAAACGCTTCACGAAAAGTTGAAGGAGGGCGACAAGTCGGAGCTGCTGGCGTGGTGGCGCTATTACATGGATCGTGAAGGGGCTGATTATACGCTTGAAGAGACTGACGACGGCGCAGTGCTGACGGTGAAGAAGTGTCCTGCGCTCAAGCATCTCGAAGTGAGGAATATTCCTGGCGGCAAAGGGCTCTGTTCGCTCACGCGCATTCTCAACGAGGCATTCTGCTCCGGCTCACCATATGAGATAGTCATGGAAGAAACCGGGGACGGCTCCTGCCGCCAAACCCTCCGCCGCATTGCCGATAACTTCCGTACGAGCGGCGGCTTGAGGACAAGCCGCCCTACCACTAGCCACTAACCCCTAGCCCAAACTCCCAACTCCCAACTTATAACTCCTAACTCCCAACTTTCCCCACCATGCTTCCCAGCGATCATTTTGTAAAGTTCTACAACGAGATATTCAAGTATCTCGAGCGTAAAGGGCCGGAAGAGCTCGACCTGTACTATGAGCGCGTTGCCGAGCGTCAGGCGTTTTTCACGCTTGATGCGTTCAAGCGCGACGGATTCAAGGGCATGTACGACTACTGGGAGCGTATCCGCATTGAGGAAAATTGCGATCTTACTCACGGATACGACGAGAACTGCTACCATCTCAAAATGAACGTGTGTCCGTCGCTTTCGAAGGTGACGGATAATGACGCAGGTCCCTGCAGATGTTACTGCGACCATTGTCCCGGATGGGTGGGACGGGTTCTCGCGCGGGCCGGGTATTTCATGGTCTATGACATTGTCGGACGTGAAAGTCCTGAATGTGGCTTCTGGGTGTTCCGTACCAAGGAAGAAGCCGAATTGAAGCGGCAGGAACTTCTCGCCTCACGCGATGAGGATCTGGTTGCGACTAATTATCTTAAAAAATAAAAGGAAAAATAAAATGAGCAATCTGTTGTCAGTGCCGAAAGGCAAGGTTTTCACCGGAATGGAGGGCGCGTACAGCGCACTTTACACACCTTTCAAAAAGGACGGTTCTCTCAATGAGGAAATGGTAGAAAAGGTGATTGAGTACGGAATCGCCAAAGGTCTTCGCGGATTCTATCTCACCGGTTCCACGGGAGAGGGATTCCTTCTCTCGACGGATGAGCGCAAGCGCGTATTCGAGCGGGCGGTTAAAGCATCGGCCGGTCGCGCCAAATTGATTGCACACGTGGGGTGTCTTTCCAGTGACGATGCGGTGGCGCTCGCAAAACATGCGGCCAAGGTCGGTGTAGACTGGGTTTCGTCGGTGGCTCCCGTTTATTTCGGGCAGTGCTTCGACGCCGCCTACGATCACTACAAGAGGATTTCGTCTGCCACCGATCTGCCGTTTATGATATATTCGCTCGGCGCGGATATCGTTCCGGACCGTGACGCCAGATTCTTTGAACTCAAGAACGTGCGCGGCATGAAATACACGAACTACAAATACTGGACCGTTCAGGCGCTCCGCCGCAAACTTCCGAAAGAGGCGATCTTCTTTGCTGGCGCCGACGAGCAGGTGCTTTCGGCTTTGTCCACAGGCATCTTCGCCGGCTGCATCGGCACTTCGCAGAACGTGATTCCCGAACATTTCGCCAGGATATGTTCGCTTGCCGCCGCCAATGACGTCGCCGCCGCATCGAAACTGCAGGACGAGGCCGTGAAGTTCGTCGAGCTTCTTATCGCCAAGCCGAACGGTTCGTGGCACAAGAGCATGATGAAGTATATAGGGCTCGACTGCGGAGAAGGGCGCGCGCCCAACGGACGTCCTCTTTCTGCCGCAGATCGCAAGGAGCTTTTCGCGGCGATGGATGCGCTCGGTTTTATAAAGAAGAATGGCGCAAAAACGAAATGATGCGTCAGCGGCTGGTTTCCGACAGGGGGATTTTTGATGTTTGGACGTTTCATTTTCATTTTGGCGTTGGCATCGGCCGCAACCGCGCAAGGCGTGCAGCTTGCCGCCGAGCAGAACGGCGACCACAAACTGCGCTACAGAATCGTCTATGACGGCACGAACGGATTCGCCACGGCCATCAACGGTACGGGCGCTTCGGCGGGAGCGGGCACGCGGCAGATTTCGCCGTTGCCCGTTGTCCCGTCCGCTGGCATGCGTCTTCAGCCCGTCGGAGACCAGCATCTCGCATTGGAAGGGGGGGACGGTGTCCGGAACTGGTTCTATCATGTTGTGACAGACCGCTGGGTTGCGGCAAAGGACTTCCGGTTCAACAAGGGATTTGGACCTGTCGCGTGGAGTGTCGTTGCGCTGTATTTTATTCTTATGGCGGGCATGGCGATTCACTTCATGCGCAAGAAGAAATCAGCCGACGATTATTTCCGCGGCGGCGGACGCATCCCGTGGTATGTGGCGGGCATGAGCATTTTCGCCACAATGCTTTCGTCGGTGACGTTCCTTGCCGCTCCCGCGCAGTACTACATGTCGGACTGGCGGTACTTCCCGATGACGATCGGGATATTTGCGATGGCTCCTGTTGTTATCCGTTACTATCTCCCATTCTTCCGCAGACTCAAGACGGCGAGCGCGTATGAATATCTCGAGCAGCGATTCAACGCGGCGGTTCGGCTTTTTGCGTCCGGTGCGTATGTCGTATTCATGATATCGCGCGTCGCGATCGTCACGCTGCTTCCGGCGCTCGCGCTCAACGCCATGACGAATGTTTCGGTGGACGGCTGCATACTGGTATGCGGTGCGGCGACAATCCTCTATTGCGCGTTCGGCGGATTCGAGGCGGTGGTGTGGAGTGATTTTGTCCAAGGGATCGTACTTGTATCCGGTGCTGTAGCGATTTTTGTCGCGCTTATCATGGGTACCGACGGCGGCATTGCCGGTGCCTGGACCATGGCGGAGGCGAACGCGAAGACTACGTTTCTTGATTTGCGCTTTCTCGCGACTGAACCGGTGTTGTGGGTGGTGCTGGTGCTGGCCGTCGTGGAGAATCTTTCGTCCTATACGAGCGACCAGTGCGTGATCCAGCGGTACGGTTCGGTGAAGGACGAGAAGGCGGCAAGACGTTCAATATGGTTCAACGGCGTGTTTACGCTTTTAGTGAGCGCGCTTTTCTGTGCGATAGGCACGGCGCTTTGGACGTACTACCGCAGCAATCCCGAGATGCTTGATCCGTCATTGCCGAAGGCGGACAGCATATTGCCGTTCTTCATCGTCTCCGGACTTCCCGCGCCGGTGGCGGGTCTTGTAGCGGCCGCGCTGTTTGCCGCCACCGTGTCGACGCTGTCCGCGAACCTCTCGAGCGCCGCGACGGCGCTGACGGCAGATTTTGTGCTGAAGTTCCGTCCGGAGACGACAGGCGAGGCTCAGATGAAATGGGGCAGGGCATTTACATTCGCATCCGGCATAATGGGCGTTGCGGCGGCGCTTGCGCTTGCGCATTGCGATACGCGCTCGCTCTTTGACACGTTCAAGGAGTTTATATCCGTGCTCACGGCGGGGCTTGCGGGGCTCTTCTTCCTCGGCGTGTTTGTGCGTCGCGTGAAGGGGCGGGCGGCGGTTTTCGGCCTTGTAGCCAACTACGCAGTCTGCTTTACGCTCAGGTACGCGCCCTTGCCGTTTGCTCGTCCGCACGTGTTTCTTGTCGGCGGCATCGGACTTTTTGTATGCGTCTTAGCGGCATGGCTCGCAAGTTTTGTTTTGAAAGAAGGTGAAAAGTGAAAGATGTTCAATTGAAGGCCGGTTTTGCGCGTGCGGACATAACGCCCCCTTTGGGCGTGCCGGTCGTCGGTTATTTCGAGGAGCGCTTCGCGAAAAAAATTCTTGATCCGTTGGAGGCGAGCGCACTTGCCGTTTCCGACGGAGAAAATACGGCGGTGCTGATCGCCGCC
>JAZOAC010000180.1:0-19807 GCA_045595285.1 Kiritimatiellia bacterium
GTCTGCCATTTCGCCACTCCGGCAAAAAAAAACGTATATAGTATATCACATACTGCGCGGCATGTCGCACCATACGCACAAAACACCCTAATCATTCATGAATCTGACGGCAAGCAAGGCGCAGGCACAGGCATCGTAGAGTGCGTCATGCCATGTGCGGCCAGGGCACAACCGATCCACCTCATGTGCAACACCAAAGGCTTCAACCAAATCGCCCAGGGCATATGACGGCAATCCGGGATAGCGCGCACGCGCGTACACAAGCGTATCGATCCACGGACCGAACTGTGTCATCGGAGCCATTCGCGTCAACACCGTTCGCTCCGTAGAACAGTTGTGCGCGATGAGCGGTGTCCCGCAAAGACGCGATGCTATTTCCGGCCACAGTACGGCCAGACCAGGCGCGGCGGCAAGTTCGTCCCGAAGTTCGGCATAACGCCCCACCGCCCGTGAAGAAAATGGCCTGTCCCCAACATGCAAAAGTGTCTCCCAACGCGTCTCGGGAAGAATCACTCCATCCTCAATCTTCACAAGACCAAGCTGCCACGGTTCATTGGGCCACCCCTTCACCGTGCCGGTAGTCTCGAAATCCAGCGCCGTCCAGACCATAAAACCTCAGCAGGAACGCCTCGTCATGCGTCCCTATACTCGATCTTTGCAGAGGCGCGAAGCTCGGAAATGAACACCGCAAGCACTCTGCTGCGGGCCGCGTGGCGAAGGAAGTCACGGACCTTCGTCTGCACCTGCACAAACTCGGCGCCGCCAAACGCATCCCTATTCGCCCGGTAGAACTCCTCCATCTCCTTTTCATCCGGATCGGGAGTGCCGGAACATGTCTTCGAGACCAATTCATCCGGCGTAATTCCAAGATCCTTTGCCCTAAGCAGAAGAAGCTTCGCCCCTATCGCCTGTTCCTGCGCCTGGGTCAGGAGCTTTTCAACGTTGCCTTTAAGCTCTTCTGCCGACATTCCATTTTCAAGATAAAGGCGTGCCAGGCGATCGAACTCGTGCTGTACCGCTTCTTGAGGGATTTCCTCACCGTTCACAAAAGCTTTTTTGATCATGATAGTTGGTGGTGGTATAGTGAAAAAATGAGAAGATTTGGTTAAACCTCATACGTTCAACGTTCTCCGAATCCATTCGGCTGGATTATGTCGCCTCTGTATACGCAGTCTGACGGGATATGCCAATCGTCCGGCCCAAAATACGCAGGAAAAACCTTGATTCCGTCCGGAGCGCAATTCCGTTTGAATGCTTGCGTGACAAGACGACGGCAGAACACCTCCAGCCATTTGTCTATCACCTCTTCGGAATAAACCCCTTTGAACGCGCGTTTTGCCGCCGCACGGATCGATCTTCTGCGCTCACCGCAGACCACAGTGCGCCAAATGAAGAAGTCGTGAAGTTCATACGGCCCAATGCGGTCTTCGGTCCTCTGGACTATCTGCCCATCCTTGGCGGGCAGCAACTCTGGACTTACTGGCGTATCGAGGATATCAAATACGGCATCGGCGGCCATCTTTGCCTTGCGCCCTTTCTTGCGCATCATCTCAGCCCACCAACGGCAGACATCTCGCACAACGGTCTTCGGAACGCCTGCATTGACTCCGAACATGCTCATGTGGTCGCCGTTGTATGTGCTCCAACCCAGGGCTATCTCGCTCATGTCGCCGGTTCCAAGAACGATTCCGCCCGTCATGTTCGCTTTGTTCATCAAAACCATCGTGCGCATGCGGGCCTGAACGTTTTCGTATGTGACATCATGCTTTTCGGGATTGTGCCCGATATCCATGAAATGCTGGAGACACGCCTTGGTTATGTCAATGGACTCAAGTTTCAGACCCAAGCCATCGCACAGCAACTCTGCGTTGCCCTTGGTGCGATCCGTCGTTCCGAACCCGGGCATGGAGTACACCCTTATGCCATTTTTGGGGAGCCTAAGCTTTTTGAATGCGGAAACCGCAACAAGCAGGCAGAGCGTCGAATCCAACCCTCCAGAAAGACCTATCGTCACAGACTTAACGCCAATGCGGCTCAGACGGACAACAAGTGACGTCGATTGCACGCGGAACACCTCTTCCGGTTCGCACCATTCGCCGAACGGATGCGCAGATATGCTGTTAGGCTTTTTCATGACCGCATATTATACACTACACGACGCATTCAATGCATGACGAGGAAAATTGGTGGACCCGGCGGGACTTGAACCCACGACCCGGAGATTATGAGTCACCTGCTCTGACCAACTGAGCTACGGGTCCACACTGGTGCCCCTGACAGGACTCGAACCTGCTACCCGCTGCTTAGAAGGCAGCTGCTCTGTCCAGATGAGCTACAGGGGCTCAATGGCGCGCTATTATACCATAACTATCCGTCATTGTGGCAAATTATTTTCCGAAATCGAATTTGCGAGGGGCTTTGCGCCCCATTCGGAATTCGGCCATATAAGAAACGGACGGCAGAACGCCGTCCGTTTGATCCATGATTGGTGATATGGATTACTTCATCATCGCCGCAGCGACCTTCTTGAACGCCTTGACGTCCGCCTCGATGTGCTCGAGCGTATACGTCGGATGGGTCCAGAAGGAGATCGTGGAGTCGGCTAGGGAGTTTGCCATCTCGCAGTTGAACTTCGTGTAGTCGATCTTGCGGTGGGCAGGATCGTTGAACGGATAGCTGGCCGAGCCAAAGCCCTTACGCTTTGCGAAAGCCTCTTCCTTGTACATTTCCGGCCAAAGCACGGAATATGCACATGCACCTTCAGCCTGGACAGCTGCGATGAATTCCTTCATCGTGCACTTCAGCTTGGAGGTGTCGACCACGAATGGGACGAGCCAGAAGCTGTTCTCACGCTCCTTGGTGTCTACAGGCATGTACTTGATGAGCGGATGGCCCTTCAACCCCTTCATGAGAGCCTTGCCGAGCTTCTTGCGCTGGGCAAGGTTCCACTTGTCGAAACGCTCGAGCTCGCCGAGACCGATGGCGGACTGGATTTCCGTCATGCGGAAGTTGTATCCAACGCGACGGTGGATGTAGAGCTGCTTGCCTTCCATCTGGAGAAGGTTGAGCTTCGCCTTCACATCATAGCCGTGGTCGCGGACAGAACGGCACTCCCATGCGAGATCGTCATCATTGCAGCACACCATGCCGCCTTCGCCGCCAGTCGTGAAGTGCTTGGACTGGCAGAAGGAGAAGCAGCCGACCGTACCGATCGTACCGGCCTTCTTGCCCTTGTACTTTCCGCCGAAGCACTGGGCGCAGTCCTCGACGACCGCAAGCTTGTACTTCTTGGCGATCTTCATGATCGGATCCATGTCGGCGACCATTCCGTAAAGGTGCACGACGACAATCGCCTTCGTGCGCTTCGTGATTGCCGCCTCGATCTTCGCTGGATCGATAAGGTGGTCGGTACCGACGTCGACGAACACCGGAAGCGCACCGGCCTGAAGAGCGCAGAAAGAGGAAGCGATGAACGAATAGGACGTGCAGATCACCTCATCGCCGGAACCGATGCCAAGAGCCGTGAGCGCAACATGGAGCGCCGCCGTGCCGTTGGAGACGGAGATCGCGTTCTTGACACCAAGCCACTTGGCCCAAGCCGCCTCGAACTGCATGCCGATCGGGCCGGTCCAATAGTTGACCTTGCCGGATTTGAGGATGTCAAGCACCTTCTTGTCGGTCTTCGGATTGAATTGGGGCCAAGCGGGGAAGGGCTTCGACCACACCTTCTTGCCGCCATCGATGGCGAGCCTCTCGACCTTGGGCGCAGCGGCCTTGACAGCCTTCTTGCAGCACTTCGCAGCGCAGCACTTCTTGGCAGACGCAGCGGTTTTCTTCGTATTAGCCATTGGTATTTTTCTCCTGTGTTTTGTTAGACGTTTTCCACATCGTGCCTCGGAGGTTCGCTCCCGTGCTTCCTGACGCAGAAGATTATTGCCCCCGATTATATCACAACACAACGCACTTCTCAACCTTCACCGCAACACCTTCACGGTTCCCGGACAGACAGTAATTTCTCGCCCACCAACCGTGCACGGAAACGTCAAGGCACCGAAACACCGAATATGGTATAATACGCCGCCAATATGGAAACGGTGTATTTCGACAACAATGCCACGACGCGCACAGCGGATGAAGTGCACGAGGCCATGCTCCCCTTCTTCGGGGAGTTTTACGGAAACCCATCTTCGATGCATGCATTTGGAGGCGGCGTGGCAACGCATCTCACCGCCGCGCGCGAACAGGTGGCGGCATTCCTCAACTGCTCTCCGGAAGAGATCATTTTCACCTCATGTGCAACAGAGTCGGATAATACCGCAATCCGCGGCGCGGCAGACTGGTTCGGCAAGGGCATGAAAGTCATCACGACCGCCGTCGAGCACCCTGCCGTGCTCCAGCCCGCAAGGCGCCTCAAGGCACAGGGCTTCACTGAAGTGGAACTTCCCGTCAACAGTGTCGGACAGATCGACCTCGACCAGCTTCGTGCCGAGCTCAAGGGCACGAAGAACGCACTTGTCTCCGTCATGTGGGCGAACAATGAGACCGGTACCATTTTCCCTGTCAAGGAAGTCGCCGAGATCGCCAAGGAGTTCGGAGCCACGATGCACACCGATGCCGTCCAGATTGCAGGCAAGGAACGCATCGACATGCAGAAGGTTCCTGTGGACACCCTTGCGATATCAGGTCACAAGTTCCATGCCCCGAAAGGCATTGGTGCCCTCTATGTTCGCAAGGGCACTAAGCTCAAGCCGTTCATGATCGGCGGGCATCAGGAGAGCGGTCGCCGCGCCGGCACCGAGAATGTCCCCTACATAGTGGGCCTGGCAAAAGCGTGTGAACTCGCGATGGCAAACCTGGAAACCGAAGCCAGGATTGTCGGTGCAATGCGCGACCGCCTTGAAGCCGGCATTCTGGCGACATGCCCGAACGTGCGCGTCAATGGGGACACGGCACACCGCCTGCCAAACACTCTCAACGTCTCGTTTGAATACATCGAGGGAGAGGCGATTGCGTACCGTCTCTCCGATATAGGGATCTGCGTCTCCACCGGAAGCGCCTGCGCGTCCGGTTCGCTGGATCCCAGCCATGTCATCCGCGCCATGGGGGTACCGTTCACCGCAGTCCATGGCAGTGTGCGGTTCTCGTTCTCGCGCTACAATACGATGGCCGAGGTGGATTACGCCTTGGGCAAATTGCCGCCCGTCATCAGGACTCTGCGCGAAATGTCGCCGTTCGGCCCCGACTCGGTCCCACCAACATTCATGTAACCCTCATCCGAGCGACGTTGGATTCACTGTTTCTTGGTCGCCCACCACCGGCCTTGCACACAGAGTTCAGTCTATGCCTTTTGCGATTGAACTGCAGTGAGAACTGCAGTGTTGACGATATCCTCGACCGAACAGCCACGAGAGAGATCGTTGCACGGCATCGCCAGACCCTGCAGAACGGCAAAGCCGCCCGCGCCGCTGAGACGCTGCATGATCTTGTATCCAATGTTTCCGGACTGCAGATCCGGAAACACAAGAACGTTCGCACGGCCTGCGACAGGGCTTCCAGGAGCCTTCAGTTCTGCAACTTCAGGCACGATCGCCGCATCAAGCTGGAGTTCGCCGTCAATCAACACGTCAGGGGCGAGACTGTGCGCGATCTCAGTGGCTTCAGCCACTTTCGAAACCAGCTCGTGAGAGGCGCTTCCCTTCGTCGAGAACGAAAGCATCGCCACCCGAGGCTCGACGATTCCGCAAGTGTTGCGGGCGGTATCCGCTGCCGCTACCGCAATGTTTGCGAGTTCTTCGGCATTTGGACACGGATTCACGACGCAATCAGCGAGAATAAGTAGCCCATTTTCACCGACTGACCGGTCGGGCGACTCCATGAGAAAGGCAGACGACACCAGTTTCATGCCTGGTGCGGTCCTGACGATCTGCAGTGCGGGACGCAGCATGTCGCCTGTGGAATGCACGGCGCCGGAGACGAGACCGTCCGCATCTCCTGACTTCACCATCATCATCCCGTAATACATCGGATCGGAGGCAAGTTTTGCCGCACCCTCCAGGGTTACTCCCTTTGCCTTCCGCAATTCATGCAGCGCTGCGGCATAGCGTCCCGCATCCGTCGCCGTCATGTCCGGCGTAAGCAGCACCGGGTAGGCGAGCCCCTCTTCGCGCAGAATCGCCGCCGCCTCCAGGGTCCGGGGTTCGTCACCCTCGGGGAAGACGATTTTCCTTACATCCGCCCGCGCCTTTGCGCGCATTGCATCCATCAGTTTCATAAATCAATATCCCCGAATCCGTTCCATACGTTTTTGCCGGTGTATTTCATCGGCTTAAGCTCGCCGCGCAACGCCTTGAGCGCAGGAATGGCAAGTGCCTCCTGCTCCATCTCACCGGGATAGACCGCCACGGGAGCCATAAACCCACAGCGTCTGCGCACCCCTTCCGCAACATCGGCGAATCGCAGCAATCCGCCGGTAAGGATGATTGCGTCCACCTTTCCGCAGAGGACGGCACCCATCGCGCCGATCATCTTGCATATGTCGTAGATCATCGTATTCCAGACGAGCGAAGCCTTCCTGTCGCCGCTCTCGACCGCAGCATGGACGGCATTGGCGTCCGATGTGCCGAGAAGATCGACGAACCCGCCTGCACGTGTGCATCTGAGGCGTGCATCGGCGACGGAATGCTTCTCGATGTAGTCGAGAAGCAGGAACACCGGCACCGAACCGATGCGGGTGGGCGTGAACGCACCTTCGCCGTCCGCACCCATGTTGCCGTCAACCATCCGTCCGTGATCATGCGCGGAACACGTAATGCCGCCGTCGATGTGCGCTACTATGAAATTGCAGTCCTCATACCGGCGGCCGATCTTCTCCGCATGGAAACCCGCGACCGCCTTCTGGTTCAGGACATGCGAATGCGGGAAACGGTAGACGCCCTTGATGCCGGTAAGACGCGCAAGATCGGAGTATTCGTCCACCGTCGTCGAATTGAGCGTGAACGCGCGCTTGCCGAACTCGCATGCGAACTTCCATGCAAGCATCACGCCAAGCTTCGCCGGGTGCTCTGAACCGTCCATGCCGACAGCGGCATCGTCGGAAAGGCGCTGGTCTATCTCGATCAGTCCGCCGGGCTGGGAACAGGCGCCGCCACAGCGGCCAGCAAAGGCATCGATGGTTTCAGGCGGGATGCCATGCTCCTTGAGCGCTTCAAGTATCACGCCGTAGCGAAACGGCATCTGGTCGTTGACGTGCGCGAACTTCAGAAGAACCGCAGACTCGTGAAAGATGCTTTTCTCGAACAGCGGAGTCTCATCCTCGAAAAGGCTGATCTTCGTGGATGTCGACCCCGGGTTTATCACCAGAATCCTGAATGACATTTTCTGCTACCTCACTTGCCGGCCCCTGCCATCCGCGCTTCGGAACTGCGCATTCGGCAGAGGACGCAAACATTGCTACAGACTTCCTTCTCCGACGATCAGACATTGAGCTGGGCATCGTCACGCTTGACGTTCGAAGAGTCGAAATCAAGCTTCGAGATATCGACATCCACGATGCCGAGCGGCTTCGCCGAACGCCAGCCGCCCTCCGTGAAGTCCGGCACGTCAAAAGGCCTTGAGCGGCTGCGCACGGACTTCTCGGAAAGCTCGGCAAGACAGCACCAGCTGGCGAGATCGTAAACGTCCATGTCCATGGGCAGTCCATTCTGCAGACAGTACGCCCACCTGAGATCCATGAGGAAGTCCATGCCGCCGTGTCCGCCGACCTTCTTCGCGATCTCACCGACCGACCTCCAGAGAGGATGCTTGTGGGATTCGCAGATTTCCGCGATCTTCTTTCCGTCGAAGAACTTGTGGACGCCATCGCCGGGCTTATCCTCCCATCCGAACCTGGTCATGGAAGGCTCGTCGCCGTATGTGCGCCACGGCATTCCGTGGAATATTCCCTTCGTTCCCGTGACCATGTTTATGCGGGAATACGGACGCGGACTCGACACGTCGTGCTGAAGCATTATCGAACAGCCGTTGACCGTGCGGATGAGCGTGGTGTTCATGTCGCCCATCTCTATTTTCTCTTTCGCCTTCCACGTGCCGGGGAAGAGATTCTTTGCGTATGCTTCAAAGTTCGCCTGACGCGACTCAAGTGACACCAGATAATCGAACCTGTCTCCACGGTTGATGTTCATGTACTGGCATACAGGACCAAGTCCATGAGTGGTGTACTGGTTGCCCTTGTGTGCCTGGTTCCAGCGAAGACGCCAGTGCCTCCAGTAGCCGTATCCGTCGGCAGGACTCTGATCTGCGTAATCCTCCCTGCGAAGGTCGTGAATGTATGCGCACTCGCCATGGACAAGGTCTCCCAGAAGTCCCTGACGGCAAAGGTTCAGACACAGCATCTCCATCTCGCCATAGCAGCAGTTCTCAAGCTGCATGCAGTGGCGCTTCGTGCGCTCGGCCGTCTTGACCAGCTCCCAGCACTCGTCCACCGTCATGGCGGCAGGCACCTCGATGAACACATGCTTGCCGCACTCCATCGCATATACGCCGATTGGCGCGTGAAGGCTCCAGGGCGTCACGTTGTACACGCAGTCTATCCCGTCCCATTCGCACATCCGCTTCCAGGAGTCCTCGCTGTCCCAGAACACCTTCGGCGCAGGCTTGCCGTTCTCCTTGAGCCACTTCAGCTCACCCTCAACGCGCGGCTTGCGGATCTCGCACAGCGCGGTCACCTCCACTCCCGGAATCATGGAAATGCGATGCACGGCGCCGGCCCCTCGACTTCCAAGTCCGACCACGCCAACGCGAACCTTCTTCATCGGCTCAACGGCAAAGCCCTGCATCATCCCGCCATTGCCGCAGAACTTGAGCGTGTTTGCGCAACCGGCAGCCATCGCCGCCGCACCCATCCATGCTGTACCTCTCAGAAAATCCCTTCTGTTCATGCTCATCGACATTCTCCTTTTCTTTTTGGTTTTTAAATCACTGTTTCCCAACCGACATCCGCCGACGCGAGAAGAACCACTTCATAACGGAGTCGTCGGAATATACGCGTCCCCAGATGCCGTGCCCGGAATCTGGATATTCCATGTAGCGCACCGGCGCATCAAGCTCCCACAGACGGCTCACCATTGCCCGATCCATCCTGTTCGGCACATTCCCGTCCCTCTCGCCGTGGAATATCCAAAGCTGGGTGTTGGCGGCCGCATCCGCCTGCTGCGGATCCCCCGCACCGCAAACGGGGATAGCGGCGGCGAAGAACCCGGGATAGCGCGATATCAGGTCCCACACTCCGTATCCGCCGAGCGAAATGCCCGTCGCGAGAATCCTGTTCGTATCAACCGGATATCGTTCGCATATGTCGTCCACCAGCGACTTCACCAGCTTTATCATAGGCGGAGTGCTGTATGGCATGCGTGCCTGAAGCGTACTGAAGAACAGCGGACTCCACACCGTTCGAGGCGGCGCCTGCGGCGCCACGACAATCGCCGGCTCGCGATTGCGGCTCCACCAGACCAGACCGCCGACGCCGTGAATCAATTGCGAGATGTTGTTTGTGCCGCACTCCCCCGATCCATGCAGAAAAAGCACGAGCGGCACCCCATTGGTCGCGGACTGAGGAATGTCCGGAACGTAGATCCGGTAGTTTACGTACCGACCATCCGCACCTGCCGTGAATTTCTGCGGTACCGTGAGACTCGCCAAATCGTTCGTGCCATACGGCCTGAAGCCGCATAGGGCGGCAGAAGAAACGGCCAAGACGAGGATTCTCGACAGACACCTGATCATGGAATCAGAAAAACAGATCGCGCGAACCGGCGCAGGTCGCGTCATACTGCTTTTTTACGGTTGGATAGAATTTCGGCAGCCACTGCTCAATCCCCTTGAGCTCCTTCTCGATCAGTTCATTGCCGATGCGGATCGTCTCTGGGTCTTTGGCGAAGTCGTCCAGCCATTCGCGGAACGTGAGAACTGCGTTGATCTTGCAGAATTTTCCTTCCCGCCCGGTCTTGAGCGCATCCATGATGCATCCTCCCGTACGGCCGCAACGGTATCCCGCAGTGCAGAAGCTCGTGATCGTGCCGCGTTCAGCAAGATAGCGCACCATAGTCTCGATGGAACGGTTGTCGCCGAGCATGAACTGCTGGCGCGACTTCTCCTGCTGAGACTCGTCCGCAAAATCGCTGTATCCCTTGATTGCGATGTTCGACGAACAGTCAAGTTGAGTCATTCCATGGTTGAGAACGCGGTTGCGGGACTCAGGCTTCTCCCTCGCCGTGACGATCATTCCGGTGTATGGTACGGAAAGGCGCATGATCACAAGTATGCGGGCGAACGTATCGTCGTCGATCAGCCACGGCGACTCCTCCGGAACGCGCGTGCCGCTTGCCGGCTCCAGACGCGGGAAGGAGATCGTGTGCGGCCCGATGTTGAACCAACGTTCAAGGTCTCGGGCATGGAGAATCGTGGCCAGCACCTCGAAGCGCCAGTCGCAGAGCCCATACAGCACGCCAAGACCGACATCGTCCACACCCGCCTCCATGCAGCGATGAAACGCGGTGGTTCGCCAGTCGTAGTTGCCCTTCACGCTCCATGCCGGATGCATCGACTCGTAGAGCTTGCGGTTGTATGTTTCCTGGAATACCTGGAATGTGCCGATGCCCACTTCGCGCAGGACTCTGAGATCGTCTACAGGAAGCGGAGCGGCATTGACGTTCACGCGGCGTATTCCAACCGGCGCCCCGCTCTTCGGTGCCTTCACCTGACGGCCATAGCACGTGCGAATCGTCTCGGCTATGTACTCGGTAGAGGTGTCGGGATGCTCGCCGTACACGGCGATGAGCCGTTTGTGCCCGATGCGCCCGGCGAGGACGTCCACCTCTTCCTTCAGTTCGTCCATCGTGAGCACACGACGCTTCTGAAGTTCGTTGCCCTCGCGGAAACCGCAGTACCTGCAGCCGTTGACGCAGAGGTTGGACATGTACAGCGGCGCAAACATCACAATGCGGTTGTCGTATACCTTGCGCTTGATGCGGTCCGCCGCCGCTCGCATCTCCTCGAACAGCTCCTTGTCCGTCACACGCATGAGCTGGGCAGTGTCGGCTATGTCCAGCGTCTCGCAGGTCGATTCAGACTTTGCAATTATCTCCCGGACGCGCACAGGATCAGCCTCTTTTGCATCGGCTTCCGCAAGCGTCCTGTTTATGAGATCCTCGTCGATAAAGTGTTTCCCACCGGGCAGATACCTGTCAATCTCACCCTGAACGATGAAATTTCTCGTATAGTCGGCGGCATCCTTGAACCGCCGTATGTTGTATGTGTTGGCCATCGCCGCTGTTACCTATCATAGAACATTTACAGGCCGATCTTGAATCCATCAGCCCTCTGTCGCGAACGCATAGGCGTTGCGGAACATGCGCATCCAGGGCCCGTCCTTCTTGAACGTTCCGGGATTGTAGGAAAGCTGCGCCGCACGGAATCCGCGCTCCGGATGGGGCATCATGATCGTGACGCGCCCGTCGGTCGTGGTGAAGCCCGTGAGACCGCCCTTCGTGCCGTTCGGATTGTACGGATAGCGCTCGGTGGCGTTGCCGCGCCCGTCGACGTAGCGGAGAGCCGTCTTTGCCGCAGGATTGGTCCTGCCCTCATCCCATTCAGCACGGCCTTCACCGTGCGCGACAGCGACAGGTATCTTCGAACCGGCCATGTCCCTGAAGAAGATGGACGGCGAATCGAGAACCTCGAGCGTACAGGTGCGTGCCTCGAACTGCTCGGAGACATTGCGCACGAAACGCGGCCATGCCTCTGCGCCGGGAATGATGTCCTTAAGCTGCGAAAGCATCTGGCATCCGTTGCACACGCCGAGCGCGAACGTATCCTTGCGGGCGAAGAACTTCGAGAACATCTCTTTGAGGCGGTCGTTGTACAGCACGGAGCGCGCCCAACCGGAACCCGCGCCGAGTACGTCGCCGTAGGAGAAGCCGCCGCATGCGACAAGCCCCTTGAAGTCTGCGAGATCGACGCGGCCTTCCATGAGGTCGGTCATGTGAACGTCCACGCTCTCGAAACCGGCAAGCGCAAACGCCGCCGCCATCTCGATGTGACCGTTGACGCCCTGTTCGCGCATGATGGCGATGCGGGGCTTTGACGCCGAAGCCTTCCCGCCCTTCTTCGCCGCCGGCACCTCGTCGGGATTGTAGGTGAGCGAATAGGCAAGCCCCGGATCGTGTTCGTCAAGGCCGTTGTCGTACTCTTCACGCGCCGTGACGGGATTGTCGCGCAGCGCCTGCATGCGGTAGGTCGTCGAGCTCCATGCACGGCGGATCGCCGTGATGTCCGTGGCGACCGCCTTGCGGACGCCAACGTATATGCCGAAGCTGCGGTCATCGACGGTTCCGCCGATCACGTGTGTGGCCTTTGAGAGACCGGCCTTCGAGAAGATTGAGAGAACCTCCTTGAGATTCTTTTCGGACACCTGGAGAACCGCGCCCGGCTCCTCTGAAAACAGAACGGCAAGCGGATCGCCGTCAGGCAGTTCGACGTTTACGCCAAGTCCGCCGGTGATCGCCATCTCTGCAAGCGTAACCGCAATGCCGCCGTCGCTGCGGTCGTGATAGGCCAGGGCGAGCCTGTTCTTCACGATCTTCTGCATCGCGTTGAAGAAACCCTTGACGCTCTTGGCGTCGGCATCGGCGTTCTCGCAGCCAAGCTGGTTGTACACCTGCGCAAGGCAGCTTCCGCCGAGACGGTTCTTCCCGTTGCCGAGGTCGACATATACAAGCTTGGATCCCTCGCTGCGCTTGAGATCGGGCGTGAGCGTAAGCGTCGCGTCGTTTACCGGAGAGAAGCTGGAGACGACGAGCGAAAGCGGAGCGACCTGACGGTGGTCTACGCCCTTGGAGTCCTTCCACGTGGTGTGCATCGAACAGGAGTCCTTGCCGACCGGGATTGAAACGCCGAGTGCAGGACAGAAATTGATGCCGACCTCCTTGACCGTATCGAACAGGTTTGCATCCTCGCCCGGTTCGCCGCAGGGGGCCATCCAGTTGGCGGAAAGGCGCACGTTCCTGATGTCGCCGCAATCCGCCGCCGCAATGTTCGTGAGGGCCTCGGCAATCGCGAGACGGCCGGATGCCGGAGCGTCGAGAAGCGCGACGGGCGTGCGCTCGCCGGTGGCCATCGCCTGACCGTTGAGAGTCTTGTAGCCCATCATCGTCACGGCGCAGTCCGCCGCCGGAAGCTGGTACGGACCCACCATCTGGTCGCGGGCGACGAGCCCCGTCACCGAACGGTCTGCGATCGTCACGAGGAACGTCTTGTCCGCAACCGTCGGGAGATTGAGAAGACGGAAGAACGCGTCCATCGTCTTGACGCCGGCAAGATTGAGTTCGCTGTGCTTCGCCTTGACGCGCTTGACCTTGCGAACCATGCGCGGAGGCTTGCCGAGCAGCACCTTGACGTCCATGTCGATCGGACTGTTCTCGAACTGGCTGTCGGTAAGGACAAGCTTTCCGTCACCGGTCGCCTCACCGATAAACGCCACCGGGCAACGCTCGCGTGCGCAGAGTTCCTCGAAGAATCCGCGGGCTTCGCGGCGGAGGGCAAGCACATAGCGCTCCTGCGCCTCGCAGCACCATATCTCCATCGGACTCATCGAAAGCTCTTCGTTGTGGATCTTGCGGAGTTCGAACTTGCCGCCCGTCGCCTCTACAAGCTCGGGGCATCCGTTCGAGAGGCCGCCGGCGCCGATGTCGTGGATCGAGAGAACGGGATTCTTTCTGCCCATCGCCGCGCATGCGTTGATCACGCCCTGGCAGCGACGCTGCATCTCGGCGTTTCCGCGCTGGACGGAGTTGAAGTCGGGCGCTTCGGAGTTCGTGCCTGTCATCATCGAGGACGCCGCGCCGCCGCCAAGGCCGATGCGCATCGCAGGTCCGCCGATCTGGACGATGTACGCGCCAGTCGTCACGGGCTTTTTCGTCACCTGGTCGCGGATGATGAAGCCATGCCCGCCAGCGAGCATGATAGGCTTGAGGTATCCGCGGTGGAGGCCGTTCTCCTCATGTTCATATGTGCGGAAGAAACCGGTCAGCTGCGGACGCCCGAACTCATTGCCGAACGCCGCACCGCCGATCGGGCCTTCCGTCATGATCTGGAGCGGAGTCGCAAGACGCGCCGGACGCTCGCCATAATCCTTCTCCCAGGGCTGTTCCGCGCCGGGTATGCGAAGGTCGGACACCATGAAGCCGCAGATGCCCGCCGTGGAGCGCGAACCCGTGCCTGTCGCGGACTCGTCTCGGATTTCGCCGCCGACACCCGTCGCCGCGCCAGGATAGGGGGAGATCGCCGTGGGATGGTTGTGCGTCTCAACCTTCATGAGCTGGTCGAGCTGCACCTTCTTGAAGCCATAGGAGTGGCTCTTGCCGTCGGGCTGGAACATGTCCGTCTTGAAGCCTTCGACGACGGACGAGTTGTCCTTGTACGCCACAAGTGTGCCCTTGCCGTTCTTCTTGTGCGTGTTCTTGATCATTCCGAAGAGCGAATCTTTCTGGCTCTTTCCGTCGATGATGAACTCCGCGCCGAAGATCTTGTGGCGGCAGTGCTCGGAGTTTACCTGGCCGAACATCACAAGCTCGGTGTCGGTGGGATTGCGTTTCGCCGCCTTGAAGGAGTCCGCAAGATACTTCATCTCGGGCTCGGAAATCGCGAGACCGAGCTCGGCATTCGCTTCTCGGATCGCCTCGATGCCGCGGCCGAGAACGTCAAACTCGCGGCCGGGCTGCGGCGGCAGAACGTCGAAGAGATCGTCCAGAGAAAGGTACACCCCTTCCGTCATGCGGTCGAAAAGTGCAGGAAGCGCAGGCTTCACATCGTCGAAACAGGTCGGGAACGCCGATGCGCCGGAACTGCACATGGTGAAGCGGATCGCTCGCTCGACACGCTTGACGCCCTTTACGCCGCAGTTCCTGAAGATGTCCGTGGCCTTCGTGGACCAGGGGGAGATCGTTCCCTTGCGGGGCGATACGTAGAAGGACGTCTCGCACCAACCCGCGGCCTTGGATACACTGCCACATCCGGATTTCCCGTCCGAAACGCTCAACAATGCGGCGGCGCGCTCAAGGCTCTCGGGAGAAACGCCATTTTCGTCCTCGGCCTCTATCGCATACACCCAGCGGGCGCGCAGATCGGCTTTGTCCATGCCCGAGACAAGTTTGCCCATGGCGGACTTCAACGCATCAAGACGGAACGGAGAAAATGCATCCGCTCCCAAAAGCAAAATCGGTTTCATTTAAGTCGGCTTTCTGTTGTGAACAAAAACTGACCGTATTATACCATGTATGCACCTGACAATGGTAGCACAAAACCTAAAATATTCTAACTGGCTGGGCCCCATCCCTTCTCAATTTCGAAAATCAACCTGAATCCCAACGGAATTTTAATCTCCGAAAGAGCCTATCCCCTCAGGTGTTCTGCCCCCAGATGTTCTGTTGAAGTAAAGGCCGGGGGCGATAAAAAGGCGGCAACCTTTAAGTCGTATGTTAATTCAAAGAAGAAGCCCAGGTATGCGATTCACTTTTCAGAGCGCAATTTGAAGAAGGATGGTTTATTCGTCAATATCCCACTTTATTTGGCAGAGAGATTTTCTGCGTGTCTTTGAGGTTTTTAGTTCGAGTTTCGGGTTGGAGTGGGAGAGTGGAAAGGTAATGTTGGTAGGGCGGTCACCCCGTGGCCGCCGCATAGGTCCACAAATCTACACAGATCCTCACAGATTGATTTGTGTGGATGAGTGCAGATTTGTGGACTAGCCACTAGCGACTAACCACTAGCGACTAACCACTAGCCACTAACGACTAGCGACTAACCACTAGCCACTAACGACTAGCGACTAACTCCTGCCCCCTAACTCCTCACTCTCCGAAGGAGACGTGGTGCGTGAGCTCGGTGCCGTCGGAGAGCGTGAGCTTCACGGTTGCGCCTGCGTCAACATCCAGTTCGGACATGGCAGCCGTGCAGTTTTCGCGCATGTGGGCGACAGTCATGGTGTCGGATATCACGATCTGCGTTCCGTCCTCCGAAATGGAGAAGTCGGAGCCGTAGTCGCTTTTGTGTTCCACGCCTGTCTTGTCCTTGCAGATGAACGCGCACCTGGTCGCGTCGCCAAGCCTGTTGCCCTTGATCGTCACCGAAGCGCCGTCATAGATCACGTCATGTTCGGATTCGTGTCCGCTTGAGTAGGCGTACGCGATTTTCGGTCCGGTGAACTCGGCCGCGAGGCACTTCACCTTGCGGAACGTCGTCTGGAGGACGCCCTCCGGATCGCCGCCGCGGGACTTGACCACGAGCCTGTAGTGGCCCGGCTCGACCGCCGCCGCAACGTGTGCCGTGAACTCCTGCTTGGAGACCACCGCATCAACGATGCAGAGATGCTGCGTGCCGCGCTCGTCCTCAAGGTACACCACCGCGCCCTCGTCGTCCATGAAGAGGTTGATGCCCGTGCATTTGAACGGCTTGGCGCCGTGGATCACCTGATACGGACGCGGCGCCTCCAGATCCGCCACGTTGTCGAGGCGCACCTTGGTGGAGGTTTCGTCCGAGACGATCTTGGGCACCTCGTTCGCAAGCGAGTTGCGGATTGCGTCCGACAGGTTCCACACCAGTTCGAGCGAGTTCTTTTCCGGGTCGAAGGCCGCGTCCGAAGAATCGAACCGTCCCTTGACGACCAGGCACACGCAACCGCCGTCGAAGTTGATGCGCACCGCGCCTTCCTTCTCAAGCTTCACGAACTCGTCGAACGCGCCGCGGAGGATCGCCTCCATCTGGATTGCGGGAAGTCCGCTCAGTGCCGACATCTGTTCGGCAAGGGCGGTGAAATCCACGCTTCCCTTGCTTATGAACGTCCCGAGGTATGGGGCGGCATCCTTGGTCGCGCCCGTGTTCTCGTGGATCTGAATTTCAAGTTTTGCCATTGTCGTTTTCCTTTCCTGTTGGTTTATCCGATGCGCACCTTGCGCGTTGCCGTCTTAACCCCGAACTCGTCGCCGAGACCAGACCTTGTCGCCACGACGAGCGTGTACTCGCCGGCCTCGAGCGCGGAGGCGAACGCCGCCTTCACGGTGTTGAGGTCGGAGCTGACGATCTCGGCCTTGACGAGAGTGCCGTTGGCCGCGATGACGCCGACGTATTCATCGTCCTTCGATGTGTCGGGGCCGAGGTCCGTACCGGCGATCGTGAACGCGTCGGTTCCGGCAATCACGTCGTAGATGCCTGTGACGTTGTCGAGTACGCTCTTGATCACCGGCACGATGCCGCCGGTGCGGTTGACGGGGATTACGCCCTCGAGCATGCTCTTGAACGGATCGAGCTCGACGGCGTTGAGCATGAGGAAGTTCCTCCCCTTGACCCACGGACCGTTGGAGTTCGCGAAGGAGCCTTTCACGACCGTGCGCACTGAGGCGACCTTGTCGAAGAAGGTGATGAGTCCCTTTGCCGCGTTGATTTCGAGCGCGGCCGCAAGAGCGCGGAACGTCGCGCAGATGTTCGTTTCGGAGAACGCGAGCCTTTCCGCGAGGAACTCGTACGTGTCCTTTTTCGTGATCACGGAATCGTGCTGCACGAATCCGATGTAGTAGGGTTTGTCCGTCAGGGACGTCGAACCCTTGGTTGTTATAAATCTAGGTTCTGTCATTTGCAGTTTCCTTTCTTTGTTGTCTGTTGTTTAATCCCCTCCGCACCATGCGGAAGGGAAATGTGAGGGCGCGTCATTGATTCACGCGGCGAAAAGCAAGCGAAATTTTTATAAATTTTTCGCGGGGTAAATCGAGGCATAAATCGTGGTATAATATGTATCTGAAATCAACACAAAAGGGAGGTCAAGATGTTCAACAATCCAATATCAGCATTGATTATAGGAACAGCAATGATAGCCACAGCCCTCATCTTAAAGCCTTGTCTTGAGGGCAGGAAATGCCAATGCGAAAATGCGCCGAGAGAAATCATATGCAAGCATGAATGCACGTCAAACGCAAAACAATACCGCTATCAGTTCATAGACAACGATCTTTACTTCAAGGAAAAAGTTTTCGATAGGGAGACTGGTGTTGTGTATGGTTTTGGTAAAAATGAAGATGGTGCCAGAGCAGTAAAACAAGATTTTGTAAAAGGATTTGTTATCAGTAAAGAACAGGGCGATGAGTGGCTTTATTAGGCACAAGCAATAAAACAAACCATACAATGAAAACACTCGCGTTTTTATTACTGTCTTCAATCGTTGCTCTTTCGTCTTTGGCAAAAACAAGTCCCGTTGTGCTATCAAACGAGAGAGTCAGGTATGCGGTCGAATACGACACTGTCAGAGCTGGACTTCTCGGCAAGACTGGGGATGAGATGGGAGATGTGGAAGCTTTACAAGCTATTGTGGTTCGCTTTTCTCGTGCATTCAAGCGAACGGAGTCCAGACTGCAAAAACTGGAAACCGATATTGCCGCCATTAAAAAAAAGAGTCGATGCCGCCGAAATAAATATCGCAGACGGCGAAAAGCGGATCACCGAAGCAGAGAAGCGGCTCAAAACACAAGATGAAGATCTGACCAAGATTTTAGCTGGGCAACCGATATAGATGATGAACTGCACAACTCCATTCGGATTGGCGGGTCTATAAGTTCAAGATTGGATAGCCTTGACAAACAAGTTAATAGCCTTGACAAGCAGCTTAATCATTGGTGGGGAGGGCTGTCCAGTCGTGTAAGCGGTGTGGAGCAAACACTTGATAGTCATGACGGCATGATAAGAAATATACTTAACGCCCTGAACCGCAGATAAACCGCATCATGGACATAGAAGCCGCTTACAGATTGACTGCCGGAGCATCTGGCGAGAAAAGGACGGCGTTCTTCGCAACAAGATTCTTCGCAAGCTTATGCATGAATTCGGAAATCGGCATATCCATTGCGTGAGCGCATTTGGCGAACACTTCGTAGTCAGGCCGCCGAATCGCTACCGAGAGTGACGGTACAGCCTTCAACGCCGGATCTTTGCGCCAACCTACCTTTCTGCCGCCTTTGCACTTGCCAAGCCGTTTGCGCGTTTCCGCTCCACGCTTGCCGTTCTCTGCACGGATTCGCGACAGTTCTTCCTTTGAGAGTTTTTCTTTAGCCATTTTTCTGTTCCTTCTTTTTAGGTTCGATGATGTATCTGATACGCCGGACGCGCCGCAAGCCCATCAGGGGAACCGGAAAGGGAATACAGGGAAACCCGCCAGGGAGTACAGGAGAATCCTTGAGGGAGTACAGGAGAATCCGCTACCCCATACAGGGGAATATCCCTGCTTCAGCCCTTGCCGTTTTGCCGCCGCCCATGGGGCGGTTGGCTGACCGTTAGATGAAGTTCGGGCCGATGCCTGCGATTGTGCAGCCTGTAAGGAGGCCGCCGACCGCACCTGCAATGAACGGCCAGATGGCCTTCAAAGCCGCCTTGAGCATTCCCGCCCAGTCGATTTCAAGTTTCATGTTGTTGTTTCCTTTCTTGGTTTTGGTTATGGTATGTGGTCGTGGCGTGTTGTTGGGTGCTGTTCAGTACGTGGGCAGTACCGGCCCAACTGTGCTCCCAATACGGAAAGTGCCGTTGGCTCTCATGTCCGACCCTCTCGACAATCACGAGATTGCCTTCGGGGTCGTCCATTTCGCGCTCCGGCGCTTTCCGTGATGGTGCGCTCAGCGTTGGGGCCGGTACTGCCCACCGTTGCACGGGCGCGTTGGCGGCTCATCGTCGCATCCCCACTCTGCCAGTGACTTTTCGTTCGGCGTAAGATTGCGCATGC
>JAZOAC010000181.1:0-20018 GCA_045595285.1 Kiritimatiellia bacterium
AGGAAATGAAAGCCTGTACGATGAGGTGAGGCGGGTTGTAGGGGAGATTCTTGGCGTCAGCGAAGGGACGTTCCTTGATCTCGCCGCCGTGCTTGCTCTCAGGATATCCGAAGACACCATCCCCCATCGCAGCTATCAAGGCGCATACTGAAATGACGGCACTTAATTCACTGCCACTGCAGTGTGTGGGAATGCAAGTGAGGATAATTTTCCATAAATTACGATTTATACACGGTGGTTTTACGCTGGTAGCACAAATTATTGAAATAATCTAGTTGTAGGCAAGCGCTTCGATCGCGCATGGTGCGTGAATGTTCATGGACATGATATGATTTCCGGAAGTCATATTTTATAGTAGTCATTTTTATCGAGATAATGAAACTATGATGAACTATAATCGAGTTGCAGGCAATTTGTTGAGAATACGGTTTGGACTGGTTTAATGGGTGAGACTTCCCGTAGTACGCCAATACTTCAATGAGCTTTACGGTGCATTTGACATCAAGAATGAACACAATCCCGATCCTGACGCCGAGCCGTCCAGTGCCGGAATCTACGGTGAGAATCTTCCGCAGTTGACGGATGCAAAGCTCGTAAGGTGGGAGAGACTGTGGCGAGAGTCGGAGATGGCGGTCAAGGATGATCCGGTGAGGCTGTACAACGTACGGATGAGCGCACTGCCCGTAATGTATGTGCGCCTGAAGCGTCTTTACGAGCGAGGCTGGAAGACGGTATGGATAACCGACAATCTTGCGCCGCACATTGCCCGGATGGAGGCGATGAAACCTGTTGCGGCTGAATTTGTCTCCAGGATGGACGAGGCAAGGGCGGCAAAGCGTACGATTTCCCTTTCCGAGGACTATCGTGTGCGGCACACGACAATGCTCGGCCATTTCAGGTCCGCGGCGGACTGGAAACCTCCCGCAGAGGGTTCTAAATGTGTCGAGATACCTGCTGCGGAATTGGAGTATATCCCCATAGATCGAGCCTGGCAGATCCCCATCCGGCTTCTGGCCACAGACGAGGACGCTGAATATAGGGTGCGAGTGCGTCTGCGGAAGAAGAGCAATGTCGAGAGGAGTCTTGGACGGATTGCCGATAAGTATGGTTTCGCTGCGGGACTGAGGGTGCGTTGGCTTCCCAAGGCTCAGGGGCGTATGCGCGTGGAGACGCCGCGCGACAGATTGCGTGAAGAATGGGGATGGTATGACATCGGTGCATTTGATTTTTCCTCTCTCCAGAGGATTCCGTTGCCCACGATGGATGGGTTGTGTCTTTTTGTGCAGGGTGATGTAGAACTGGATAGGGTCGAGATCTCCAGACCCTGATGCAAGACACCGGGATGAAAGATGCGTTTTGGTTCGATTGATCCACCTGACCCCTAAACAAAATATTATCAAAAGCGGCGCCTTGCGGTTGGGATAGATAAGAACAGCGCTTATGTAAAGTAAAAAAAAAACAAAAAAGTGTTCGCTAACAGTGGTTATCTGTGCAAAAAGGGTGATACAATCAGCGGCGATTAACAAAGGTGCGTCGTTGAAATGGACAACTCCAAATACAAACAGCTTGTTGAAACGCTCAAGGGAAACATCCTGAGCGGAAAGTACGGGAACTCCAATCCGTTCCCCAGCGTCCGTTCGCTGATTCGGCGGCATGGCCTTTCCAATACAACGGTTCTGCGTGCGCTTGATGAACTTGTTAAGCAAGGTCTGATCTTCCGAAAGCAAGGTGCGGGTACTTTTGTGGCAGGCAGAGCCACTGCCCGCAAGATCGGGCTGATCGTTCCGGGAATAGCCGTCACGGATTTCTTCAAGCCGATCATGAGCGAGATAAACCGTCTGGCGCATGAGGCCGATTACGAGCTTCATTTCGGCGAAGTGTGGAGTGGTGTCCGCGAAGAGAGAACAGCTCAGGCGATGGAGCTCGCGGAGAGGTTTGTCGCAGAAAATTTTGCAGGTGTCATCTATGAGCCTCTGACGGGACCTGCCGGAGACGCGGTCAACCCTGTCATCCTCGAAATGTTCGAGCGAAATAAAATTCCCGTTGTTCTTCTTGACTGCGACATCGTGCCGTTCCCCGAGCGCAGCAGATGGGATGTGGTCGGCGTCAATGATATCGAGGCAGGGGCGCGTATTGCGAAACATCTTATTTCTGCTGGCGCCAGATGCATCCATTTCCTTGTCGGTAAAATCGGCCCCATTACGTACCGTAACCGTCTCGCCGGTGCGGAACTGGCGTTGAAGCATGCAGGTGTAAAAATGCCGAACAGCGGAAATGTGCTGCATGCCGAGCCGGACGATCTAAAGGCTTTGAAGCGATATTTGAAGCGGCAGAAGTCGCAGCCTGATGCATTCATCTGCAGCAACGATGCAATCGCCGCAATTTTCAAGAAAACGCTTGAGGCGGCAGGGCTGAACGTGCCGAAGGATGTGATGCTCACAGGATTTGCCGATCTTCCTGTCGCCTCGCTGATGACGCCGACACTTACAACAGTGCATCAGAATCGGGAATTGCTCGCCCAAACGGCGTTCAGGCGGCTTATGGACCGCATCAGGGAACCGGATCTTCCTCCGTGCGACATTTTCATTCCATCCAATATAGTTGTCCGTGAATCAAGTTCCAGGACAAAAACAACAACCAAAACAAAAGGAGCAAAACGTGGTAATTAAGGGAAAGACATACGCACAATTGATGGCGTTGCTGTGCTTGACATCCATTGCATGCAGCCTCAATGCTCAGCATGTCGTCCATGCGACCCGCAATGACAAGTATGTGGCTTCTAAATCCAAGGCCGTCCAGGAGCGGCTGGAATGGTTTAGGGATCAGAAGCTTTGCCTGATGATGCACTTCGGGCTTTACTCGATATGGGGCATAACCGAATCCTGGCCGCTTTCGACAAGGGACGCATTCTGGGCGAGAAGTGATATCGAATGGGTTCGGGATGACGCCGAATTCAAGCGTCAGTACTACGCGCTCAACAAGTGCTTCAATCCCGTAAGATTCAATGCGAAGGAAATTGCCAAAACCGCAAAACGCTGCGGATTCAAATACGTCGCCTTTACGACGAAGCACCACGATGGTTTCTGCCTTTGGGATACGAAGTGTACAGACTATAAGACGACTTCCCCAGAGTGTCCGTATTCAACGAATCCGAATGCCGACATCGTGAAGAATCTGTTTGACGCATGCCGTGCCGAGGGGTTGGGCATAAGCGCTTATTTCTCGAAGGCGGATTTTCACCACACGGATTTCTGGGAGGGTTTCGGGATCGGTACAGCGACGTCCCGCTATCCAACGTATGATATCGCAAAACAGCCTGAAAAATGGGCGAGGTTCTGCGAGTTCACGAAAAAGCAGATACTTGAGCTTGTGGCCGATTACGGGCCTATCGATATCCTCTGGCTGGATGGCGGCTGGCTGAAAAAGGAAAGAGGACATGACATGGGAATAGGCCGGATAATCGATGCCGCGAGGGAAATACAACCGAACCTGATCTCGGTTGACAGAATGGCGAATACCGCATATATGGATGTTCGTACGCCTGAACAGACGGTCCCGGATGAGCCGCTGGACTGTCCGTGGGAAAGCTGCATCACGATCAGCGAAAGCTGGGGATATCATTATGACGACTCTTATAAACCGGTGCGTCAGCTCATTCATATGTTGATCGATGTTGTCGCGAAAGGCGGAAATCTTGCGTTGAACGTGGGGCCGATGCCGGATGGCCGTCTTCCGCATCCTGCATTGGAACGGATGGAGAAGATGGGTAAATGGCTCGCCAAGAACGGCGAAGCGATTTATGGCACAAGGGTGGCGTCTGTTGCAAGTGTCAGGAGTTGGCGATTTACCAAGGGAAAGGACGGACGACTTTTCGGAATACGCTTATGGAGCGAAGGCGAGAGGGGATTTAAACATATGCTTCTCAATTTTGAAGAGAAACACGGAGAGGTTAAACGCGTTGTCCATCTTGCTTCAGGAACGGATATTCCGTTCAAAGTCACGATAGGCGACTATGAGCGTGGGGTTATGCTCGATCTTCCGCACGGATTCAGTCGTGATGAATTTGCGGATGTCTTTGTTGTTGAAGTGGAACAAAAGAAAGGAACGCTGCCATGATGACAGGTAAAATCACCAAGCTCTTCTCGGCCCTGCTTTTGGGGAGTGGAATCGCTATTGCCGGCGATACGCAATATCCTTTTGTCACCGACGGTGCAATACATGATATAGTCGGCGATTCCACGGAGATTTCAAGCGCCTCATCTCTTGATGGCGGACAGACTTCCGACGTTTCCGATGCGGAGGCGCTCGAGGCCCGTTACCGCACCTGGGATGAATCGGAGGGTCTTATGCTCCGTACCGACAAATTGCCTTTTGTGATTGTTGTGCGCTGAGTCAATTTCGTTAAGTCAATTAACACAGAAAGGAAAAACCATGAACCTCAAGAATATGATGGCAGTCTCCGGCGTAATGTCGGCTTTAGTTATGTTTGCCGCCACGCCTGTGGTCAGTGATGTTGATATGACGCAAGCCGACAACAGTCGGAGTGTGACGATCTCGTATCGGCTGACCGGCGCTCCGGCTGTGGTGACCCTTGACGTCGAAACAAATGGCCCCAATGGCTGGGTGTCCATCGGAGGTGAACATATTCAGCGCGTTTCGGGGGACGTATGGAAAAAGGTTTCGGGCAAGGAGACCTATTCGATGGTTTGGCGGCCAGACCTCGACTGGCCAGACCACGTTGTTCCAGAAGGCGGTGCACGTGCCAAGGTGACGGCATGGGCGCTCGACAATACGCCCAAGTACATGGTGGTCGACATTACGGAAGGTGCACCCGTAAATCCCGAGAAAGTCAGATATTATCCCGAAGAGGAATTTCTTCCGGGCGGTCTGTTGAAGAATCCGGACTACCGGACGACATCGATTGTGATGCGCCGCATCCCTGCCGCCGGAGTGGAATGGACCATGGGCAGTGTTGATGAAACTGGCAGACGAGAGATCAATGAAATGTCGCATAAGGCAAGGTTGGATGATGATTACTACATGGGCGTGTTTGAAATTACGCAAAAACAGTGGCTGTTGGTGACCGGTTACAACAAGTCGCATTTCAGTCGCGGGAATGGCCTCAATGACATGCGTCCGGCGGAATACATCTGCTACAATGAGATACGCCTTGTTTGCGGAAAGGATGTGTCATCGAATCAACTGTACGTTGAAGATTCGACGGCCAATTATCCTGCCGCGCCGCATCCCGATTCGTTCCTCGGCAAATTGCGTGACCGCACGGGACTTGCATTCGATCTTCCGTCTGAGGCTCAATGGGAATTTTCCGCCCGCGCAGGCAACGGTGAATGGCATTGGGGTGATGGTTCCCTTTACACAGGTGAGTACTCGTGTACCAATCATCCGGGGCGGTATCAGCGTAACGGCGGGACAATAAGCCCGGGTTGGGCTGAGCCGCCGCCGGATTGTGATGAGACGATGGGTACAGCGTTCGTTGGAACCCACAAGCAGAACAACTGGGGTCTGTTCGATTGCCATGGTAATGTCGGTGAAATTTGTCTTGACTATTTCAAGGATGACATTACGGCTGACAACGGGGCGGTGTGCACCACTCCGTCCGATCTCATAGTCACTCGTGGTGGAGGATACTCCCATCGTTCGAAAGAATGTAGGAGCGCTCAGCGCAATTCCTACAATGCATACGGGAGATTCCCCAATGTCGGATTGCGCATTTTTTGTCCGATGGGAGAGTAAGGAAAAAAAAGTAGAGGAGTTAACATGAAGTTTTTGAGTGCTTCTGCGCTTGTAGTTTTTGCGGGTGTCGGATGCCTATTTGCCGATACGCTAAAAAACGGTGACTTTGAGTCCGGGAGGGAAGGTTGGTATGTGCCTTCAGACGTTTGGAAGATAGAGCGAGGCGCAGGACGGAAAGGCAGTTCGGCGCTTGTCTGGGAGAACAAAGATCCTGGACAATACAGCTTCCCGTCGCAAAAGGTGAAGGTGGAGCCTGGGGGTGTCTACAGCTATAGCGGTTGGGTGCGTGTAGACAATCTTAAGAGGGATGCCTACAACAGAGGTCCTGATATCAGTGTCGAATGGGCTGCAGCTGACGGTACCTGGCTTGGCAATGACCATGCTCGTTTTGTCACTGACAATGATGCGCATACGGAAGGGTGGATGAAGTTTGTCGGAAAGACAACGCCACTGCCCGCGAACGCCGTAGCCGGATCGTTCGTCTGTTTTCTGCGGAAGGGGTGTACGGGGCGTGTGCGGTTCGATGACTTCCATTTTGAGCCGTTGGGCGTAAAATGGATAGATTATCTCGTTTCATCTGCGTATCGTGACACTGCGTGGGAGGGGGATGTTGAATTTGTCGCGGCGATCAACGTGAACACGGTGCGGTATCCTTTGGAGAATGTGACCGCAGAATTCACTTTTACCGATTCCAACGGTAAACAGGTGACACGTCCCGCGCAGAAGTTCGATTCGAGACTTGCCCGCATTAAAGTACCGGTTGCGCAGTTGGCGATGGGGGGACAGCAGGTGACATTCACTATCCGTCCCAAGGTAGGCGGGAAAGCCTTCGCGACGACCGAACTAGCCTTTACGCGCACGGCGGAACGGGTGAAGCGTCATGTCGATTTCGACTCGCAGGGGAGGACGCTCATCGACGGCAAGCGCGTGTTCCTGCTTGGCTGTTTCGGAAAAGGAATGACCGATGAGCGAATTGCAATCTACAAGAAGGGGCCGTTCAACTACCTGATGCAGTACGGAAAACTGAAGCGTGAACATCTCGACAAACTCGGTGCGGCTGGAATTTATGTTGCATCCGATGCTCGGACACTTCTCTATGATTGCGGATATTTTGAAGATGGCCATCCGAATACGCGGGAAGAGTCCCGGAAACTTATTCCGGCGAAAATCCGTGAGGTTGCCGATCATCCCGCGCTTATTGCATGGTATGTCGTCGATGAGTCCCCTTTGTCATGCATTCCCGCCATAAGTGAATCGGTGCGCCTTTTCCATAAGCTTGATCCAGACCGGCCTACCTATGCTGTACTTGATAAGCCTGAACATGTCCGGGCGTTTTTGCCTTGCTATGATGTGTTGGGCATGGATCCCTATCCAATCGGCAATAAGGGCGACCGTGCGGATATTTCCATCGCCTCTGCCTGGGCTAAGGAAGCCCGAGAGGAGATGTTCGGTTTCCGTCCGATGTGGCAGGTCCCGCAGATATTCGATTGGTCTTGGTTCCGTAAGCGCGAACAAGGGGAAACCGGCGAAATGTATCTGCCGACTCGTGAAGAAATCGCAAATATGAGCTGGCAGGCGATCGCCGGTGGAGCAAATGGAATCGGCTATTACGCGTTTCACGAATATTTCAAGTTTCTGAAGGGTGAAGCGTTCGATCGGGCGTGGGCGACGGTCTGTGATGTCGCGTGGGAAATCAAGGCTCGCGAGGAGATACTCAATTCTGATGATTATCCTGGAACGGTTGGCGGGAATCTTGGAGGAGCCGTTGCACGGGCATGGAAAGGAAAGTCGGGCACTTGGCTTCTGCTTGTCAACCCGACCCGCTGTACTATGACGGCGATGCCGAATGTAGGGGCCTGGTCGGATAAGATTGAACTTGCCCCACTTGAATCGCGATGGGTTGAGATTCCGGAATATCCGGTTCCATCTACTACGGAACTTCGGATGGTTCGTGCGAAGGATATCGCATCTGCACGTCAGATCGCGAAAAAAGAGTTGCGCCTTCCGGTTCCCCGGCGGCGGATTGTTGCAGCAACAAAGAATGTGGCGTTGGCGATCAAGAAGGAATTTCCCGAATTGAAGGTGTGTCTGACCACTACTTCGGCGAAGCGCGTCAAGGAGAATTACGACTATCGCGAGGTTCGTGACGCCGAGGCGTTCTCCGCTGTCGCTGCCAAGATGGACTATCTTGAGTTTGACCGCATATTTCCGGATGACGTCGCCGCTGCGCTTTATGATGCAGGAGTGGCTACAATCGCCCATTGCGGCTGCAATGAAGCCGATTTGAAAGCGGCTGCCGATCTTGGCGTGAAACACGTGGTCACTGATGATCAGGACAAAGCCAAATGCATTTTAGAGACTGTCGCAAAACGCATGACGGGCATGGTGGATAAGACGGAGTTCCGTGTCCGGGATCCATTTATTCTGCCCGTCAGGGATAATGGAACATATTATCTGTACGAGACGGTGCCATGGAATGTCTCTCGCGGCGTCCAGGTGCGGACATCGAAGGATCTTAAGGTCTGGAGTGCTCCAAAACGTGTGGTGACAATGCCTGAGTCGGCCCGGACATTCCGTGTGTGCGCTCCGGAAGTCCATGCGCACAAAGGAAAATATTATCTTTTTGCGACTGCAATTCTTCGTCCCGATCCGAAGCATCCAATTAAATCAATGGCTCCCGATCCCAATTTTGTGCCGCCGCCGTGCTATCCGCTGACACGATCAGGAACTTGGATATTCGCGGCCGATACGCCCGAAGGTCCGTTTGTTCAGTTGTCCGATATGAGTGCGACGCCTCATGATTATATGGCTCTTGACGGCACGCTGGTGGTGGACCCTGACGGTTCGCCGTGGATGGTCTACAGCCAGGAATGGACTCAGACGCAGATCGGACGTCTTTTAGTTGGCCGGTTGAAGGACGATATGTCCGGATTGGTTGGACCAATGAGGGAACTTTTCAAGGCGAATTCCGCATTCGGCCCGAATTATGTGATGGATGGTCCTTTTTGTTATCGTTCACCTCGCACGGGGCTGCTCTCGATGATCTGGAGCAAGTTTTGCGACAGCGGATATTCGGTTATTTCATGTTCCTCTCAGACAGGTAAGGCTGAAGGACCGTGGTCTGATTTTCGAATCATGTTCGCCGGTAACGGTGGACACGGAATGATTTTCAAGACGTTTGAAGGCGATCTTCGCTTGGTGATGCATAAACCTGAGATTCGGGGATACGAAAGACTTACGCTGTTTCCAGTGGAAGAGGATGCATTCGGCAGGCCGATGATCAAGATGGATTGACGGGCAGGAGATAGCATGCGGATAACAGTGTTTTTTATTTCCGGTTTATCCTTGGTTGTTTCGGCCGCAGAATATAGAAGTTCTGGGACGACATTGGTTAGGGATGCGGTCCTCCCATATATTGAGAAAGGTGAATTGCCGGGAGCAATTTCCGTTTTGGAAAAAAACGGTGTTTGTGAAATTGCCTGTCTTGGATATTCCAATGTTGCTGAAAAGCGTCGGATTACCATGAATGATGCATTCATGCAGTGTTCTCAGACGAAGGGTTTTTGTGGCGTGACAATTGCAAAGTTGGTAGAAGAGGGGCGGCTTGATCTTGACGATCCAGTATCGAAATATCTTCCCGAATTCCGGACGCTTTGGGTTAAGGTATGCAAAACAAATGATATGATAGTTCTTCGCAAGGCAAAAAATGTGTTGACGGTTAGAATGTGTCTTAACCATACGGGTGGATTTCCTTTTGAAGTAGCGGGGAAACATTATGCGATACCTGGCGGAGGATGGTCAGGGGGGATGCGGATAAGAATCGTGGCTGCTACAGCAGCTGCCGCGCCGATTGATTTCGAGCCCGGCACGAAAAGCCAGTATTCAAATACTGGCATAGACATCGGCGCTGCGGTAGTCGAAATGATTACTGGTGAACGATGGGAAAGATACCTAAAGAAAACGGTTTTGGATCCCCTAGGGATGAAGGACACGAGTTTTTGGCCGACTGAAAGCCAGTTGAAGACGCACATTCAACTCTATGACTGTCGTACGAATTCTCCTGCTGTATATCGATATCAGGCGATGAATCAACAACGTCCATACAATGATGATCATGTGTTTGCCTCTGCTGGAGCGGGATTATGGACAACGGTAAACGATCAGCTTAAATTTTATCGTATGTTGATGAATTTGGGGCTTGGTTGCAATGGCGTGAGAATACTAAGGGAAGATACTGTAAGGTCCCTGCTCGCCGTCTCCACTCGACCAGCAGGTCTTGGAGGATATTCGTTAGGTCTTAATGCACCCGAAAAAGATGATGAAGATCAATGGTTTGGCCATGGTGGCGCGTGGGGAACAGGTTGTTGGGTTAATTGGCATAAACGAGAACTGAAGTTATGGGTTGTTCAGCTGATTGGCAATCCTCGTCCGTGGAATAAAAAACTAGAGGCTGCGGCAGATGCATTTTTTAGCACCAAGCTTGACCATACAGTGTCGAATGCATACACAGGTAGGATGAGGTGATACTGTCGTAAACGATAACCTCGCGTGGGCCCGAGCCAAGAAGGATCCCTGCGAAAGGACGATGGCTAAATCTTATTGCTTCGGCAATGATATATTGTGAGGCAACATTGGTAAGGCGGGCTGTCCTCAGCCCACTGCGGCGCGTTGGGGACAACGCTCCCTACCGTTATTGTGTCACAATATTTCATTGCCGCATCTATAGTATCCGACATGTCCGCATAAGTGGTCAAGGAAAGGGCGATGCATTTTGCGGAGATTACTTCCTATAAGGTGCGCAGGTTTTTTTGAGATTACAGCAATCGATAGCTGAAAGTGCATTTGTTGCAGTTCAGGAAGTCTAATACGGCATGGGAAATTAAAGATCCTTCGATTTGTAAGGATATCTGGTAAAATCATCCGTAATCGATGCTGATTTTGACATCTCCTCCGCTTCTGTGTGAGGACAAGTGCGTGTATTGACTGATTGTTTGAACATGAGGGGTGATTGTGGTAAAATTCGCGGTCGAATAAAGGTACATCTCTGTTTTGAAAAAGAAAGGTGAACATGAGCATTTTCAAGGCATATGACATCCGCGGCATCTATGGCACAGAGCTTACGGAGGATGTTTTCTACAAGATAGCAAGGGCGTACGCTCGTTTTCTGGGCGCGCCGAAGAGGATTGTGGTTGCGCGCGACTGCCGCAAGTCGTCCGATTCCCTTTTCGAGGCTTTCGCAAAGGGACTGAACGATCTTGGCGTGGATGTGATTGACGTGGGGCTCGCCTCCACTCCGATGAGCTATTATGCAAATGGCACGCTCAAGCCGGATGGTTCGGTGATGATCACCGCATCCCACAACACCAAGGAGTGGAACGGCTGCAAGCTTTGCCGTGCAGGGGCCGTGCCGATTTCCGGCGCAACGGGAATCAAGGACATCGAGCGGATGGTGATGGATGGCGATCTCGGCGAAGATGCCGCCGTCAAGGGGACGATCGAACACGTTGACGTGTCTGCGGAGTATGCCGACCACGTACGTTCCTTTGAGCGCATGGCGAAACCGCTTCATATAGCATGCGATTTCGCAAACGGCATGGGCATCGCGGAATCTGCCGCACTGAAAAGCGAAAAGCTTACCTATGACGGCCTTTTCGGGGAGTACGATGGAGACTTCCCGAACCACGACGCCAATCCGCTTCATGTGGAGACGCTCAAGGACATCCAGGAACTCATCAGGGCCAATCCCGGCAAGTACGCATTCGGCGCGGCGTTCGACGGCGACGCGGACCGCGTCGGCTTTGTGGACGAGAAGGGCGATGTCATCCCTATGGACTTCACCACGGCGCTCATCGCGCAGAACATGGTTGAGGCGAACCCCGGGGCGGTCTGCTTCTATGACCTCCGTTCGACCAAGATGTGCGAAGAGACGATTCTTGCCGTCGGCGGCAGGCCGATGATGAGCCGCGTTGGACATTCGTTCATCAAGGCGCAGATGCGCGAGAATGATGCCGTGTTCGCGGGAGAACTCTCAGGGCACTACTATTTCAAGGCGAACTTCACGGCGGAATCGTCGTCCATGGCTGTGTTCGCGCTTGCGAATATTGTGTCCAAGAGCGACAAGCCGCTTTCCGAACTTGTCGCGCCCTTGCGCAAGTATGCGCAGTCTGGCGAGATAAACTCCAAGGTTGCGGACGCATCGGCTGTGCTTGAGAAGATAAAGGCTCGCTACCCGGGCTATTTTGAGCTGGACGGTGTGTCCGTGGATCTCTGGGAGAAGGAAGGCTGGTGGTTCAACGTCCGCATGTCAAACACGGAACCGCTTGTCCGCCTCAACCTTGAGGCGAAGACGCGCAGGCAGATGGAAGAGCGCCGTGACGCCATGCTGGCATTGATCAGAGGCTGACACGATGCATCCTGATCTTTTCTCCATCGGCTTTCTGCACGTAAAGACGTATGGGTGCTGCATGGCGCTCGGGTTTTTCGCCGCGTGGCATGTGCTCTCATACCTTTGCAGGCGGATAGGGCGACCGTTCGATCCGCTGGGAAACCTTGTTATATCGCTTATGGTTTCCGGCGTCGTCGGCAGCCGGATCGCCTATGTGATTGAGCATTGGAGCTCTGAGTTTGCCTCAGATCCGTTCAGCGTGATCCGTGTGGATCAGGGCGGACTCATGTTCTATGGCGGTTTAATCCTGGCGGCGATGGTGTTTGCCGGATGGTGCTTCGTCAAGAAGGAAAAGCCGTTGGCCCTGGCGGATCTTCTCTGCGTGGTTGTACCGTTGGGACACGCCTTCGGCCGGATAGGATGCTTCTTCTACGGGTGCTGCTACGGGAAACAGTCTGGATGCGCGGCGGCGGTTTCGTTTCCGAGAGGATCTCCGGCCTGGTATGAACAGCTGAATGCGGGACAGATCGCGTCCGTTGCCAAGGAGAGTCTGCCGGTGCTGCCCACGCAGCTCTTCGAGGCGGGGGCGAACCTTCTGCTCTTTGCCGCGCTTTTTCTGTTCTACCGTAGATTCGGCCGCGGAACGACCGCTCTCTATCTTATCGGGTATGCGATCATTCGCTTCGGAATGGAGTATCTGCGTGGAGATCCGCGTGCGGCAATCGGACCGTTTTCGATTTCCCAGACCATCTCGCTCGCGCTCTTCTCGGTTGGGTTTGCCTTGCTGCTCGGTTTAGGAAAGGCAGGTTCTGGCAAGTAGATTTCTGTGCCGAATATGGAGTGGTGCGGATAATGCCGAATGGAATGGATGCAATCTGCCCATGAAAACTCAAAAGAACGTGAATCTTGGAAACATACTGCGGATTGGAGCGATCGCTGTGCCGTGGCTGTGCACGGTTTTGATTCCAATCCTGCGGATTGACGGCTTCTATCCGAGTCCGTTCAACGTGCTGTTCTTTGAGTTTGTGATGATTCCGTTCGGCAATGTCGCGATGCTGGGGATGACCGCGAATGTGCCGGATCGTGGCTTTGGACTGACAGCGTTTCTCTTCATTGCGGGTGTCATTCTGCCGCCCGTCGTCGCTCTTCTTTTCGCACGCTATTGGAGACGGTGGCAATTCATGCTTGTATGGCTTGGATATGCTGTCCTTCTTGTCTGGGATTCCATTGTCGCCTCGATCATCATTCTCATGTTCGTAAAGGGGGTATGGATATGTCGTTGAACAGGGCGGCAAAGATAATTCTCGGCGTTTTTTCCGTTCCGTTTCTGGCATGGGTATTGGCGTCTGCCTATTTCACTGTTGTTGGATGCGATCTGCCCGAAGTTGACAGCTGCGAATCTCTTCCTGAGCCGCAGAATCTCAGCCCGGATGAAAATGCATATACGGCCATAAGGGAGTACACGGATAATCTGCCGTCGAACAGCACGCCATTCCACCTGAACTATAAATTGAGGCGCGCCTATCTCGATGGCACTACGAACAGGCTGGCCCTTGCGGACTCGGCCACAGCCTTCATCACGGCAGAGTCCAACACATTTGCCGTTGCCGAGCGGATTCTTGCGGCAAGAGGGATTGAAGTGCCGTTCGACGAAATGCTGTCGGCGTGCGCACGATTCTGTGTCCTGATGCGAATAGCTCTTGCGTATAGGGTAAAGGCAACCCGTGAGGCTGCGCAAGGCAACCTTGCCGCAGGGCGCAGGTCGCTTATGGATGCCTACAAAGTCGGGCGTTTTCTGCAGATACATGATTCTTTGAGTCTTGAGTTGTCGCGCGTGATTGGGCAAAGCATTTGCAGTATTGCGCTTTATTCGGCCGAGTCGGCCCTGTTTGCCCCTGATGAAGATGAGGAATGGCGAGCAAGTCTCCGCAAACTGCACCTTGCATTGCTGGACGGCGACGTGGAATTAACCAAAACGGCAGCGCGACGTGGGTATTCGGGCTGTGTGCGTGCTGTTGTCGGCAACTATGCGACAAATACGGCGGCTCGTGGAAGACTGATATCCGGAGGGCGCAATCTCTGGGATGTCGTAATGGAGGGAGCAGTGAAAGGGGGCGTCATGGATAGGTCAAATGATATTGAGGCGCGATTTCTTGCGGCGCTTGCGACGGCTTGTCCGGGATATGCGCGGTATTCATTCCAGCCGAACCGGACACTCTCCGCTTGTCGGGCGGGACTTGACGATTTCTGCCGAAGGATAGATGTGAATGTCTACGACAGCAAGTACGCCAACGAATCGGATCGCATCGTCGCCGGTAGATTTTCGCGCAATTGGTTGGCGACTCGTATCCCGCCTGTGGGTGGCATGCGTGGAGCATACAGGTCGTTTTTTCGCATGCGGCTTGATGCGTACGCGAAAACGGCGGTTCTCGCCTGTCGCTCCTATAAGGTGAAGTACGGGAAGTGTCCGGAATCGCTTTCGGCTCTCGTCCCGGAATTCCTCCCTGAAGTTCCTCGCGATCCATATGACGGCAAGGAACTTCGCTACAATGCCAAGGATTGCTTTATATGGACGCGTGGTGAGAAGCTTGCGTTCGATGGCGATGTGACCGCTCTTTACGGGAATCATCCATATCTCATGTCCTATTCAGACCGCCGTTGCGTCTTTTTCATTGAAGAAGCGAAGTGTGGTCACTCAAGGAGGAAGTAAAGTGGGCGAAAAGAGAAGAGTTCTGGTGACAGGGTCGTCGCGTGGAATCGGGAAGGCTATCGCCGACCGGCTTTGTGCCGACGGATTTACGGTGGTGACGCATTCCGTGAGATCTTCAGGGACGGATCTGCAGTTCGACGTCTCGGATAGGGAGGCGTGCAGGGCGGTGATCGAGGCTGATATCGAGAAGAACGGTCCGTACTACGGGGTTGTGCTGAACGCGGGCATAAACCGTGACAATGTGTTTCCGGGCATGGAGGACTCCGAATGGGATCAGGTGCTGGATACGGATCTCGGAGGTTTCTACAATGTGCTAAAGCCCTGCGTAATGCCGATGATCGCGGCACACTTCAAGGGGCGCATCGTTGCAATGTCGAGCGTGAGCGGGATGATCGGCAATCGCGGACAGGTGAACTATTCGGCGGCGAAAGCTGGTGTGATCGGGGCGGTCAAGGCGTTGGCAATTGAGCTTGCGCGGCGCGGAATCACGGTGAATGCAGTTGCGCCAGGCCTTATCGAGACGGATATGGCCGAGACTTTGGCGGATGTGCAGGAAGAGATGAGGAAGGTCATCCCGATGCGCCGTCTTGGGAAGGCGGAGGAGGTCGCGGCTGTCGTGTCATTCCTTTTCAGTGATGAGGCATCGTACATAACGCGCCAGGTCATTTCTGTGAACGGCGGGTTGGCGTGACTCAAACCCGGAATTACGGAAACGGAGTTATTTTTTTTTCTTGCCCCTGCGAACGGATGTGGTTCTGTTTCGAATTCCGAAGCGCGGTTGTGGATTGTGCAAGGTTCGGCGAATCCGTTCTCAGGTGAATGGTAGTCGCAGGGCGCATGGTAGGGCTGTTTTGCAAACGCGAGGTAATGTTGGTCAAGAGGTCGTCCTTGATTCAAGAGCTCTAAAATGGTATAATGGCGGCGATAAGGAGATATGCTATGCAAACGATGATGAACGTTAATGAAGCCAAGGCGAATTTTTCGGGGATGCTCTCCGAAGTGGAGTCGGGTCTTGTCTCTTTTACGATTATGCGATACGGGCGTCCTATCGCTCGGGTTGTTCCTATTGAGCAGACGCGCAAAATCCGCCCCATATCAGGCTATGGGCAGAAGATCGCCGTCAAAGGAGATATTTTCACCGATGATTCAGATCTTTGGGAGAATGCGTAATGAGGTATTTGCTTGATACGTGCGCTCTTATCTGGCTTGGGATGGGCGGTGGAGATTTGAGTGCTGACGCCAAGCGGCGCATTACCGTAGCTTCGTCGCTTCATTACTCTTCTATTTCTGTCTGGGAGATCGCCAGATTGCAGAAGGAAGGGAAAGTCGTTATCCCTGTTGATGCAGAGGAGTTTCTTGCTGATTTGACGGAGCTTTATGGGCTCTCGGCAATTCCGCCCAATGATGACATTATGCTTCGCGCCGCGAATCTTCCGGATTTCCATAAGGATCCAGCCGACAGAATAATAATAGCAACGGGGCTCATCAGCGGTATGCCTATAGTGACTGGGGATAGCAAATTCTCGCAATATGGCGTTAAGATTATTTACTGATATAGTTCCGTATGTTAAGTAAATCAGAGATCAAAGCGGCAATCGAAAAGGCTCCGGCAGTTGCGGATGCCGTTAAGAAGCTTGCATCGAAAGTTGCGCGCGGAGTGCGGTTACCTGAGAGGTATTCTGTTAGGAATCTTGATTACAACGCTCAGCGCGAACTTGAGCGTCTTTTCGGGACAATCGGACAACGCACTCCTGATGGGAGGTTTTATATTTCCATTTTGCCGATTTTTCGCGAGCGGTCGGTTTGGCGGGAAGCGCTTGAGTATTTCGGTCTTGTGAAAGAGGAATGCGACAGCAAAGACGAAGATATTTTCGCGAGACTTAAATTGCTGGATCCGGATTTGGCGCCTTTAATTGATGCACTCGCCGCCGATGAAGAAGTCGTTCGGTTTGTCTCAAAAGCGGAAAATCGAAAAGACTGGAAGCGGCTTTTTCAATCTCTTGTCGAACGATTTTCAAGTCCAGCGTGCGGACAGATCACTACTCTCTCCCAACTTGGTTCCGATTGGTTCGGTAACAGTAAGAAGCTTCGCAGCGGTGCTTTGCGGCGGCAGCTTGTTGTTATTTTGGCGATACGTTTAGATATGGACAGAGAAGAGGAAAGACTTGTTCTTGAAGGGGCATTGATTGTCGATAATCCCTATACGAGCAGCGTGACATTTTCTTTGCCGGTGACTTTAATCATGAAGGACGGCGCTGTATTTGATTATCCGTCTCGCTATCACACAAGACGGATGGCGGTGCAGTTGCCGCTCGAAACGGTCGTTAACATTGAAAGGGTTGAATGGGATGTTAAGCCGCAGACAATAACGACGAGCGAAAACGCCGCGCCTTTCGCAAATATGGTTGCTGACGGCGCCCCTTGCGTTTATACCGCCGGATTCCCGTCTCTCGCAGTAAAGGTTTTTCTTAATAAACTCTTTAAAAGCGGATTCGAGTGCATTCACGAGGGCGATGCCGATCTTGATGGTTTCCGTATCGCGACAGAAATCGGAAACTGCATTCGGCTAAAAAAAGTCGTTGCCAGTGATGTTCTTAAAAAGGCATCTTTAGATGCAGGACGGGAATTAACGTCTGAACAGATAAAACGAACGTCAGCATTTTTATTCAATCCAAAGTATAGTGATTATGAGTTCGCAGATGAGATTCGGAGTATTCTTACGCGAGGCAAGTGGATTGAACAGGAGTCGTTCGCAGGGGTTTTGAAAGGAAGAGGAGGCAAGGGGGACGAAAAATGAAACGGAAACGAAATAGCTCCGATTCCGCTGATTTGTTCGGACCATTGAGCGCGCAAGCTGAAAGTCCGTTGGCGGAGACAAATATAGAGGAACGCGCTCGTGTTTCGCTTATCTCATCTCCATTGGTTGAAGAAACGGAAGATTGGCTCTCAAAACGCGCTCTTACATTGGGAAATATGCTTTCGAGCGAACGCGCCGCTGAGTATGTGGCGTCGCTTCGAGCGCTTGCACAATTCCGCGAGGAGCATGAACCGGAGCCTCTCCATGAGGATGTTGAGCTTAAAGTCTGCGGCGAGGATGCGGATGCTTTCGCTGTTTCGGCGTTTAAGAGCGACATTCGTCAATTGAAAGAGTGGAATCTTATTACTGAGCGAATCGAGAAGGAACGGCTTCGCGGATATCGTGACAACAGGCGAACCAAGTTCCGTTACAGGATCTGTGATGACGCGGCGGCGTTTGTGGAGTGGCTTGGCGCGCGGCGGGCGTATGATCTTGAGCCGGGCGGCGGAGACGAGACGGGCAATCTCCTCGATATGCAGCGCTCGCTTGTAGCGGAATTAAGGAGAATGCTTAATCGCGTTGATGTGCAGAATCTCGGTTATGAGACAGCGGGTGATATTCTTTTCCGTGCTGATCAGATGTCGCGCTATGTTGATATGACGGCGAGAGCGCTTCAGGAGCTTAACTTACGTCTTCTCGGATTTGGAGTTGCCGATTTTTCGGTGGATGAGGCTAAGCCGATTGTCGGGGAACTTGCCGTTTTCTTGGAGCGGTTCGGACGAAGGTTTGGGACGCTAAGGGAAGATATTCTGCGAGATATTGAAGAGATGCGCCGCGAATGTCACCGTAAACGATGGAACGCGTGCGCTGAGGTGATGAAGACTGAGGCGTCGCGCTTCCGGCATATCGCTTCAGTTAAGGTGCCCGACTCTGAGCGCATACTCTCTGATGCTTCATTCTTTTACGGCGCGGGCGGCACACTCGTTTCGCTTATGTCGCGTGTCGGCGATTCGGCGCGAAAGGTGTGGGGCAAGCTTAATGCGAAACTTCGCGAACTTGAGAGGCGAAATCATCGAATTGAGGATATCGCCAAGCGGCTTGAGGAAATCGCATCATTTGATGAGGATTATGTCCCTCATGGTTGGCTCGCATCTCTCTTGGAGCAGGCAAATATGAAGGGCGACGCTCAGGCGAGACCTGGCGGAGAGAAGTCGCTCCCGCCTATGCCTAAGAAGTCGTCGCAGAAAAATGCGGAAAAAATCGTTTCTTGGATTACGCCCCGTAAAGTCGGCGAGAGGCCGGATGTCGCGTCCATCGCTGAGGAGAAAGCGCGGCGGATGCGAGAATGGATGGAATTGAGGCGTGTTTATCCGTCGAAGAGCGAGGCGGTCAGGTTGGGAGCTGGCGAGTATTCGGAGTTTGGAGATTTCGCGAATATTATGCAGACTTTGGAGTATGTTCGCCTTGGGAACGGCGAACGCGCGAAGAAGCTTCTTCTTGTGGAAGGCCGTGCGACAAAAGCGAATGCCGAGGTGAAGATTGAAGAGTCGAGCCTTTCATTTGAGGATATTGAACTTAAAGAATTGCAGTAAAAGCCAATCATTGGAGAATAGTGATCATGAAGATTGAAGAATTGATTGACGGCGGCGAACAGACGGCGGTTAATGTACGCGCGGTTCTGAATATATTGTTGGAGTCCCCGTATTTTTACAAGACGGATGACGAGCGGCTTTTTCTCGTGCTGATGCGCTACAAGAGGGCGTTTGAGGCGTTCTTCGACAAGTTTTTCGGCTGGAAACTGGTGATGGACGGTAAATGCGCCCGTCTATATAAGCCTAAATGGTTTAACGAGAAGATTACGCTTCCCAATCGCGATATGTTCACGTTTACGAAGCGCGACGAGTGTATGGCGTTTCTGCTGCTGCTTGAATTTTTCGAGCGCGAATGCCGCGAGCAGGGGGTGACGGCGGATGATCGGGAGAATCTCCGTTTCAGGTTCGGCGATCTGCTGGAATATTCGTCGTCTCGTTTTCGCGCTCTTATGAGCGGTAAAGAGGAAAACTATACCGATGAGCGCGTGCGTCAGATTTTGAAGGGAATTATGCCGCAACTGGAGAAGTATCGTTTCCTGCACAAAGTAAAGCCGTCGGCAGATGACAGCGTGAGCGAGAACGAGACGATATTCGAATGCCTTCCCGCGATGTGGCACTATCAGGCCGCGGAACTCGCCAAGCCCGTGACGGAGGAGTGAAATTTCGCGCCTATCATTATTGGCGCAAAAATGATATAATGATGACGCTTTTTGATGGAGAAATTATGTCTTTAGATGAAAGCGAGGGTAATTTTATGGCAACATCAAGTATAACAGCGAA
>JAZOAC010000182.1:0-18659 GCA_045595285.1 Kiritimatiellia bacterium
CCATACAGTTCGCATGAGTAAATGAACCAGATCAGGTGCATTTACTTCCGCACTCTACCGCTTTTAATTTTTTAATTTTCTGAAATTTGCCCCCAAGTCGGATCGTAGCCATGTCGTTCTGTGAGCCAAGGAGTTGTGGGCTTGGATTGTCTTCCTAAGACCGCTTGGCCTCCGACTTGGTATTCCATACAGTTCGCATGAGTAAATGAACCAGATCAGGTGCATTTACTTCCGCACTCTACCGCTTTTAATTTTTTAATTTTCTGAAATTTGCCCCCTTGTTTCTGACAGCGAGATTTGGTACAATGTGCGTCGAACCCGTCAAAAGGTTCATATCCAGCCGCAAGGTTCTGCCGACGCGGAACAGGGTCTTAGGCCGCAAGGTTTGGGGCCCTATCTTTTTTATGGGAAACGAATGAAAACGATAGCCTACATCGACGGCGGCAATCTCTACCACGGATTGCTGCGCGGACTCCCCGCCTGCAAATGGCTTGACATCGCTGCGCTTGTCAAAGCCATGCTCGCCCATTCCCATCTTGACGAAGACCACGAACTCGCAGCCGTCAAGTACTTCACGTCCCGCACCAAGACATATCCGCACGACCCCGCATCGATTGAACGCCAGAACATCTACCTTCAAGCCCTCATCGCGCATGGCGGCGTTGATGTCATCGAGGGCTACTACAACAAGAACAAGGCGTGGGTTCCATCCGTTGATTCCCGATGTCAGGAATGTTCTGCATCCGCAAACGGCTTTGTCCATGTGATAAAGATCGAAGAGAAGCGGACGGATGTAAATCTCGCGACCTCGCTTCTCCGCGACGCCTACACAAACGCCGCCGATGCCTTTGTCATAGTCTCCGGCGATGCGGATTTCATTGCGCCGCTCGACCTCGTGCGCCACGAACTCAAGCGACGCACAATCGTGTTCAATCCGCGACAACGCCCGACAGACCTCCGCTTCCATGCCACACATTGCTGGAACATTCCCCGCGACCTTCCGGCGAAGTGCCAGCTGCCCGAAGTGATTCCCGTCGGGACGCACGGTCGCACGATCCACCGCCCTGAGGCGTGGCAATAGCCGTCAGCCGCGACTGCGGCTGGAACCGCCTGACTCTCCCGCGCCGCACATCATCGTTCCGCTTCCTTTCGCTTCCTCCTGATTTTTACGATTTTCAAATTGAATCATCCGCCCACCGTCGATTTTTGGTATAATACGCGCCATGCAAACTCTTGAAAGAACTTTCACCCTTGACCGCGACCTTGCCCGCCGCGCTGACCGAAAGTTGCATCGGTACGGTATGAGCCTTGATGATGCACTTGCGAAAACGCTTGTGTTCGTCGTGTCCACGCGCGGCAACCCGTGGGGCGACACTGTGCGCACCATGCCGCCGGTCATTGAGTTCGACACGCAGGGAGAGCATTTCGTGGCCGATGTCACACAGGAGGGAGACCGGTACCTGGCGGAAGTGCGCGGACATCCCGAATGCTTCACGGAGGGCGGAAGCGAAGCTGAACTCCGCCGGTATCTTGTCGAGGTTACGGACGGCATGCTTTTCGGTCTTGGCGAGAAGGTCGCCCGATGAAACCCCTGACCCACAGACAGGTGGAACGCATCCTGAAGGCAGCCAACTTTCGGCACGATCGCACCAGCGGCAGTCATTTCATCTGGACAAACGCCAATGGTCGGTCTGTTCCCGTACCTCACCACGGAAACAATCCATTGCCGCAGGGCACGTTGCTGTCGATTTTCAGGCTGGCGGGTCTGCCCCCGCCGAGATGAGCCCCACCATCCGCGCCAGAGGCTGAAACCGCCTGACTCTCCCGCGCCGCACATCATAGTTTCGCCTACACCTTGAACTCCGTCGCTATTGCCTTGCCGGATGTGCCGAGAGACGAAAGCGGGCGGGCGGCGATGGTGAGCGTCTTGCCGGACGGCATCGTCAGCGTGCCGGATTTCTGGAGCTCACCCGTCGCCGCGTCTCGCCGCTGCCACCGGACAACAGTCGCCTCGCCGCTCCTTTGGAATGTGACAGCGATGTGGTAATCCGTTCCAAGCTCGTATGGAGCCATCGTATTCGCAACGCTTGTCTCGGCGCCGCCGTTCTTCGCGCCGACGCTGTCGCTGCCGAGAGTCGTGCCGTATGTCCATGGCATCTGGAAGTAGTGCATGGTGTCCGCGCCGTAGTCGAAAACGCGCGACCAGTTTTCCACTCCGTCGTGCCGCGCCCATATCTCAATAGTCGCGGCCGTTGTGTCGAGCCTGTTCGTGCCGAGATCGACATAGCCCGTGCCGTGTACGTTGCCGTGATAGCTGCCGCCCAAATGGACGCGGTTGCCGTAGAGCGACACGTATGTGCCGCACTTCACCGCATCCGCCCCGCCAACCGAGTCGGAGTAGTCGCCGTTGAAGCTCCAGCGGTGCGTCAGTTCCGTGCCGAACGCAGAAATCGCCACGAATGCTACCGCACACGCGGCAACTCTCATTGTCATATTTCGTTTCATTGTTTAATACCTCGCTTCATTGTTTCAAAGATACCAGCGTTATACTACCCGGATAGTGCACTTGTATAGCAACATGCTTGCTCATGAAAAGCAAAATGTGATATAATATGCACCATCAAAGAGGAGAACAGGAAATGACACAAATAAGTTTTCGCATTGAAGACGACCTCAAGACCGAGGCGGACCACATTCTTGACCGCATCGGAATGAGCATGTCTTCCGCGCTCGGCATATTCATTCGCCAACTGATTGTGCATAGAGGCATCCCTTTTGAGGTTCGCATCCCCGACGATTCGCTTGCAAGTCCTGCAAGAATCCAGCAGGCGATGAGAGACTTCGACAACGGAAGAAGGAACTACAGCTACCACGAGCTTCCGGGCGATATCGACGACGAAGACGTTGGACGTGTTTCGTCGCACAGGAGGACGCGCCGTGCGAAAGCTCTGGTCTGATCTTGCATGGGAGCAGTTGGAATCCTGGTCTGAACGGGACAGGAAGACACACAAGAGAATATGTCTCCTCATCAAAAGCATCGACAGAAACGGCTATTCTTGCATAGGGAAACCGGAACCTCTCAAGAATGACCGCTCTGGATGGTGGAGCGTCCGGATTGACGAGCGGAACCGTCTCATATTCAAGATCAGCGACGGCGACATCGTAATATCTTCCTGCATGGGTCATTACGAGTGACACCTGCCCTGACACGGCAACGACGCCGCGACTGCGGCTAGAAGAAACTGGCACTCTTGCCATCTGCGTGTGACACTTCATTTTCCCAGTTCCACAGCCACGGCTATTGGTTTGAGGTCGAATGTAGGAGCATCGGGGCCAAACCTTTTGGTTAACAAATGTCAATGCCCCACCGCAATTACCGCCGACACGCCTACGGCACGGTTTGGCTGGCCGCCGCCAACGAAAACCAAATACTTCCCCGGCGGAAGCGCACTCTTGCCGTCCTCTCCATACACGGCAAACGCCTCCTCGTCCAACGCAAACGAGATTGTCTTGGCCTCGCCTGGACTAAGCGAAACGCGCTTGAACCCTTCAAGGTGAATGATTCGAGCATCGTGCGCGTCCTCGGGCGAGCGAATGTAAAGCTGCGCAACCTCGTCGCCGGCGACATGGCCTGTGTTGCGCACCGTCGTCTCGACATGGACGATGCCGTCGCGCTTTTCGACACGCAGATCCCCATATGCAAATGTCGTATACGACAGTCCGAAGCCGAATGGATAGGCCGGTTCCGCAAAAGAATACCGGTAGGTGCGCCCCTTGAGTGAATAGTCCATGAACGGCGGAAGATCGTCGTAGGACTTCGGATAGGTGACCGGCAGACGTCCTGAGAAGTTGCACTTGCCCAAAACCGCCCGTGCGATGGCGCGTCCGCCCTCTTCGCCAGGATACCACGCGACAATGACGGCATCCGCAAGCGCGGCGACTTCTTCGAGATTTACGGGGCTGCCGCCAAAGACGACCGCGACCGTTTTGAGGTTTCGCTTTTTTTGCTTTTTCAGCAGGGCAAGGTGGCTTTCGGGAAGGGAATAGGTCTTGCGATCTCCTCCCGCACCTTCTTCTCCTTCATCGAACGCCGTAAGACCGATGCATGTAACGGCCACGTCGGCCGCATCGATTTCATGGGCGCACACACGCCAGCCGGCACCGGCTTCGCGAACCATTCCTGCCGCACAGGTCGAGGGAGACGGTGAAAATCCATTGTAGTTTCCGTATAGTACCGCTTCGTCCATCGCCCGTGGGCCATTTACGCCTATGTAGTGAAACTGGCTCCTTGAAAGCGGCAGAAGACCATTGTTCTTCACGAGCACAAGTGATTTCTCGGCCGCTTCAAGCGCAAGGGCGCGCGCCTCAGGAGTAGAAACGTCTTCCTCGCCGAGCGAATCCCATGGCAACGCGCCCTGCGGCTCAAAGTCGCCAAGGAGGATTCGCGTCGTAAAAAGATTGATCAGCGGCCTTTCAAGGTCTTTCGCCGCAATGCGGCCATCCTTGAGGGCCGGGCAGAGGTATTTGTAGAACCGAGAAGAGCATAGGTCAAGGCCAGCCGACAGTGCCGCAACGGCGGCCTCGACTCTATTTGTCGTAAAATGGTGTCCGCCGAAAATGTCGTCAACAGCACCCACGTCGCTCACGACATGCCCCGTGAACCCCCATTTGCCGCGAAGGACGTCGGTCAGCAGATTGCGACTGGCGGTACACGGCTCGCCGTTGACGCGGTTATACGCCGTCATCACGGCCTCTACGCGAGCATCGCGCACAAGCGACCTGAATGCGGGGAGATAGTATTCCTCAAGGTCTTTATCCGTCACTCTCGCGTCAAAGCCGTGCCGTTGCGCCTCCGGTCCCGAATGGACGGCATAGTGCTTGGCGCAAGCCGCCGTCTTGAGCCATTCGGGGTTGTCGCCTTGAAGACCTCTCACGTACGCTCCGCCGATTCTTGCCGTTAGGAACGGATCTTCGCCGAACGTCTCCTGCCCTCGCCCCCAGCGCGGGTCGCGGAACATGTTGACGTTTGGACTCCAGAGCGTCAGGCATTGGTACCAGCCTCGTTCGCCCTTCGCGGCATAGAGGTTGCGTTTCGCCCGAGCCTCGGTCGATACGACATCCCCGATGCGGCGCATAAGGTCGTCGTCAAATGTCGCGGCAAGCCCGATTGCCTGCGGGAACACCGTCGCAAGCCCGCTTCGCGCAACGCCGTGAAGGGCCTCGTTCCACCAGTGGAACGCCTTGACGCCGAGACGCGGGATCGCGGGAGACTCCATCATGAGCTGCGATACGCGCTCCTCCGGCGTCATGCCCGCGACAAGTGCCTCAGCGCGTTTCCGAGCTGCCGCGCGGACATCCTTTCTGATGCCGCATGGACCAAGAGCGGAAACGTCGCCCTCGTGCTGCGACGTTCGCACCGTTCCGCAGGCGGCCGTCTCCCACGAAATGCCGCTTGCGCGGATGAACGGCTTGCGTTCGCCGCGCAGGGAGAAATGGTCGCCGTCCGGCATTGCCTGTCCGTTGAACCGGCAGGTGCGGAGCGTCAACGGCTCCGTCGCCGCCGTTTCGAGAGGCCTGTCCCCGGAAACGTTCGCCTCGACACCCTCAAGCAGTATGCGTGTTAGGACGGAATCGGCGTTCCCGGTGAACCGCAGCGGCTGTGCGCTCTCTACTTTGAAGTTTCTGAAAACGACATCCCGCACGCCGCGTATCTTGACGCCCGGCTCCGCGACAATCTGGACGGCACTTCCCGCGAACGCCCCCTCGAAGCCGTCGAATACGATATTCGAAATGTCCATGTATCCTTCGTCGTAGGGGCGCACGTACCGCACGGGATAGTCGAAGAAAATGCCGTTCATGCCCGATGCCTTTATGTTCCTGAAAACTACGTTACGCACGGTGTCATCCGACGGACACCCCATGCGGATTGCCTGGCACGTGCTGTCTAGAACGCAGTTCGACACGACGACATCTTCGCAGACGACGTGATCTCCGGGGCGTTCGCGCATCGCCCGCAAGATGAGGCAGTCGTCGCCCGTCTTGAAAGTCGAGTTGCCAACGCGCACCCGACGGCATCCGTCGAAGTCGATTCCGTCGTTGTTGATCATCCGCTGGTCTCCGACGACCGTTATGCCATCCACAGAGACGTCTTCGCACAGGCGGATGAACATCGTCCACATCGGGCTGTCCTTGAACGTGACGCCTTCGAGCCGGACGCCGCGGCAACGGACGAACTGGACCATCAGCGGACGGAACGCCGGTTTCGGCCAGTGTCGTGTGTCGGCGGGTTTGTCGTCGTAGAAAGCCGGCCCCTGCCCGTCGATCATCCCCTTGCCCGTGACAGCAATATCCTCTGCGTCCCAAGCCTGCAGAAGAACCTTGCGCGAATATTCCGGCGCGACGCCGCATACGTCGTTCGGGAAGTCTGAGTAATCCTCTTTCTTCACGCTGCCGACGAGAACGGCGCCTTCTTGAAGATGGAGCTCGACGCGGCTCTTGAGCCGCAGCGTCCCCGTATGATGCACGCCGGGCGTGACAACGACGCGTCCGCCGCCGGCGGAGAATGCATCGTCTATCGCCCGCTGTATCTCCTCTCCAACGCATCCTTCGGGAACCCGGAAGTCGCGAGCCAAAGCCGTGAACGCAACGGCGACGGAGAGAATTGCGATTCTGACATGGGAAATGGCCATGATTGCCTCCGTCAGTACATGCTTATGATGAGGCCCCGGCGGTGGAATACCGAAGTGAACGTAACGCGGCCTGCGGCGTCCGCCGCGTTGCGGATCGTTTTCACCGCCTTCCAACCGTCCTCGCTATGCACCTCAATTCGCCCTTCCAGGCTGTCCGCCGCCGCCGCGCTCACCGTCAGAACGTTGACGGACACCCTTGCACCGCAGCTCTTCGCCGCCGCTATGCGCCCGCCTTCGTCCGAGACCACAATCGCAAGCGTCCCGCCGCAGTCCGTCAGGTCAAACGGCTCGTCCGTACCCGTGTTGCAGAAGCCGAACCGTCCGAGGTCTGTTGTCGCGTCGGCCTGCAGCGGCACCTTGATTGCCGCGCCGGACGACACCGCCACGGTGACGCCGTTGAATCCGTTCGTCGTGGATGCCGCGAGAAAGCCCTCCTCAAGTGAAATCGTGTTCGCCGTCGAGGCGGCGGCATGACAGCCGAGCGCAAGCGTGCCCGCGCCGGACTTGGTGAGCGTTCCGTTCAGGATAAGCGGAGAGGTTATCGTCATCGTCTTTCCGTCCGCGACGCACATCTCCGCATACTGTTCAACCTTGACCGGACGGTTTGCGCAGGCTAGCTCGAGTGTGTTCGTCGCCGTCAGGCGACACCGGGCGGAAATGCGGAATGAGTTTTCGTCGTATGTGGCCGGGTTTCCGCCGACATTGCTCCCGTCCGCGATGATCAACTCGACAGGCACGATGCCCTCGTTGCCGCCGGTCGGCACGGCGCCGTTGTAGGAGTCGGGCTTTGCTGACAATATCAGACTGCCGAGCCATGCCGAGTTGTCCGCCGCCAGTGCGACGCGCATTTCATTCTTATGGGAATTGCTTGTGCCAATTACCGAGGTGTCATGCTCGTTCGGGACGAGATGAATTGTTCCGGCACCGAAGAGTGGCGCATTCAGCGTCAGCAGACGATCCCAGCACGAATTGACGACGCAGTAGGATTCAGGAAACATATAGAGACTTCCGTTCAACGTCTGCTCGTGATGTGCGCTGTTGCCGGAATATCCCGCAACGTTGATCTCGGTCTTGCCGGACATCGCAAGGCGCGGCACCGCCACCGTCTTCGCCTTCATTAGGAACTTGGCGTATGACGAATAGTCGGACGAGCCGTCGAACTCCAGCCTGTCTCCCGTGAACGCCACCGAGTCCCACCCGCCGTTATTGGAACGGCACGTCTTGCCGTTCCCGACGACGTATGTATATCCGCTCTCCGGCACCTTCTTGCTGTCCCAGATGTTTGCATCGCCCCAGTAGGCACTTGTGGCGGTCGAGGTTTCATTGACGACAGTCGACTTCACGCACGAAACCGTCTGGACGCCGCCGTCGGTCGATGCGATGAAGTGGAATGCATTGCCGTCAGCAATGCCGCACATCGCGGAAAGCGCGGCAAGTTCCGCCTCCGCAAACACGTGGACGGACGACGCGACGCGGAACACCGTGACAGTCGTCGCGGCGTCCGTCCAGTCACCGCCCATTTCGAGCGGAATAGGCCAGACGCTGCTCGTAAAGCCGTCGGCAAGTTCCGTGACGGCACCGAGCGGGACGTAGAAATGCGCCGAGCCGTTGAACGTGATCGCGCCCGAAAGCGTGAGCGTCGAATCCGCCGTCGCGGGACCGAACGAGCAGCCCGAAGCCACGGAGACGGCGCGGGACACGCTGCCCGCAAGCCCAAGGCGTCCTCCGCTTACCGTGATATCGCCCGCGCCGTATGCGCCCGTCACGAGCACGGCTCCGGCCCCGGTCTTCTCGACAGGCCTCGGCGTCGCCTCGCTCCCGATGAACATCGAGGTCTGAAACGTTTTGCCGCTCGCGGCGTAGAGGCGTCCGCCAGACGCCGACGAAACGTAGATTCCGCGATTTGGCTGGTCGATTGTCACGTCATTGTATTCCACGCCGAACGCACCGCCATTGCGAAGGTTCAGTAGCGCAGTCGGCGTTTCCGGATTAGGCCCGAGCGCCCCGGCGCTTTCCGCCGTCAGATACACCTTGTCGCCCTCCGACGCGATATATCCGAGGTAGGACGGGTTGTCCGACATTAGAGCGACATGAATCGGCAGGGAGCCGTCGTAAAGCTTGACCTTGAAACCGCATCCAGCGGCGGAGACAAGTTCCGAATAAACGTCGAGATATCGGTCGTCGTTTCCCGTCAGATACGGAACGGCTGAATCCGTGATGCTCCCCTGCGGAACGGAAAAGGTTATTTTTCCGCAGAGACGGGCGTCCTGTTCGTTTCCGGCGTGCTGCACGTAACTGCCGGCGTTTGCGAGACGGAGGTCGCCTACCGTGACTACGGCACTGCCCTTGTAGGTGTTTCTCGCGGTCGTCTTGATCCCCAACATGCCGGCACTGGTGCCGTCGCCGAGCGTCAGCGAATCTCCGGCGAACACCGCGTTTGTCGTAACGCCGGCCCTTGTCACATAATATTGCGGAGTGCGCATTTCCAGTCCCGAAGCGACGACGTAATCGTTGCCGGATGTCGGCGGTGCGCTGTTGCTCCATCTCGCGCCGTCGATAAACGACGAATTTCCGGATGTGTCTTTCGACTTCAGCGTCACCGTGTCTGCAGCGCAGACCGACGCTCCGGCGATCGCCATGAGTGCCATCAGTTTTTTCATGTCATACCTCCGTTTGGTGTTGATAAATAAAGTTCATTGTTTGCGCTGCGACTGCGTTTCTGCGCCGGAGACGCGGACGTCCTTCCTCATTGCCGCCGCGAGCGCGGAATCGGCACCCGGGCCAATCGCGCTTTGCGGCGGCAGCAGCGCGAACCCGGGGATGCTGGAGAAGTCCGGGGGCATCGCGTCAAAACTGACGTTCCCCTTCATGACCGTTTCGCTCACCGGGTTTTCCCTGAACGCCTTTTCTGCGATATCCGCCTTGCCCCACGTCGCATGCTTCACGCCGACGAAGACGTTGTTCTCGATGAAGTTCCTCTGCGGCGCGTCGCGGATTCCCGCCCACTCCGGATATTTCGCGCGATATGTCTCGCCGTCGACGGCCGCAATGCGGTTTTTGGTCTTTTCGCTGTCGAGGTAGGCTCTCCATCTCTTCAGCGGCCAGCCACAGTAGAACGTCACGCCCTTGTCGCAGGCGGAAAACACGTTGTTCCTGATCGCGTTGCCGCGTCCGCCGTGGATCTGCACCGCACCGAAATGCCCCTTCGAGCAATTCTCGAAGCGGTTGCCGTAGACGAGATTACCGCAGATTGCGTCGTCGAACCTGATTGCCGTCTGGCCGCACGCCACGAGCGAGCCGACGCGCCCGATGTTGCGCCAGATGTTGTGGACGAATCTGCTGCCGCGATACGTCGGGTCGCCCCACATGTCAACCGCGCCCTGGTCGTCCGATTCCAGAACAACACGCTCGACGAGATTCGACGCCACGAAGAACTCGTTTCCGTTGAGGCGCATCGCGCTCGACGGGATGTCGTGGAAACGGTTGCGGACGATGCGGTGTCCGCATCCGTCCGCCCACACGCCCGGCGTGTAAGTCCTCATCGCAAGGCCTGTGTCGCTTACGTCGTTCGCCTCGACGGTGATGCCGGAGTCCTCGACCTTGCGCCTGTCGCCGCCCTCCATCGTCATCGCGCAATGTCCGAACGTGTGAAACACGCAGCCCTTCACCGTCACGTCCCGTCCGCGCCGCACGACAATGCCGTGTCCGCCGAAGTCGCGGACGACGCATCCGGCGAAGGTCACGTCCTCCGCATCGTCAAGTTCGATGCCGTGGTGGCGTCCGCACATGAACACGATTCCCTCGAAACGAGCGTTCGTCAGATTCCTCGCGACGACAAGAGACTCGCCAGCGACGGAAAGCACATATCTGCCGGACGGTCGCGCCTCCGAATAGACGAACAGCCGCTTTTTCTCACGGTCGAGATGCCATTCGCCCGGCGCGTCGAGCGCGGCAAGGGCGTTCTGGAGGTAGAACGGTCGCTTCTTCAGTGCGTTGGCGTCGCTCCACTGCGACGCATCGCCGACGGTGAACGTCCGGGTCTTGGCATCCGCCGTGATCGGCAACGTCTGGTCGCCCCAGAGGAACCGCCAGTAGCCGAGCGCCTCCAGATCAGGGGCGTTTTCGCGCGTCCAGCGCGAGAACTCGCCGACATCGGCGGAGAACACGCGCTTCTTCCAATCGACCACTTTGTCGATCCAGATGAAGCCCTCGTTCGGATGGCGGGCGGGGGTGAGCCGCTTGCCGTCGAGGAAGAGCGAACGGATGAGAAACTTCGGATTCCGTATGTCGTAGCCGCACGGGGCGTCCGTCGCGAGAGCATTGGCTCCGAGAGACGACACGTCCGCGCACCACACCTTGCCCTTGGACGTCTCCGGCAACCGGCTGTCGTCGGCGGGATGCCACGCTGCGGGCGGAATCGCGAAGCCGCCCGTCAAAACCGGCGTTTCGTCCTTCCATGCGCGATACGTGACTGGCGCACCGGCCGTGCCGGAATCGGCGAATGAGAGCACGAGCGGCTTGCGGACATTGTATTCCCCGCCGCGAAGATAGACGGTTGCGCGGGAACGCGGTGTGCGCGAGTCCCGAACTGCGTCGCGGGCGCGGACGATTGTCGCGAACGGCTTCATGAACGTGCCGGGCGCGGAATCGTCGCCGTCCGGCGAGACGAAGAACTCCGCCGCACCTGCGGCAAAAACCGGAGGCACCGCGAAAAGAAATGCGGCTAATCTACCCCCCCCCCGGTTATTTTGCGAATTTTATGCATTGTCATTATTTTTACTTTCGTTTATTTTTCCAATGGAATTCTTAAACCCTGCACATCTGGCGGATGGCGGCAAGATCGGCTTCTCCCTGCGTAAGCCCCTTCGCTGGCGGCTTGATGCGCGAGGCGAGTTCGACGCAGATGTCGACGGCCTCGGAACACTGCCGGATGAAGCGGCGCATGCGGTCCAGCGTATCCTCCTTCGTCCGCCCGCCGTCACAGCGCAGCATATGGCAGTCGAATTCGATGATCCCCTTCCAGCCGCAGTCCGCCAGCGTCTTGAACATCCACACCGTCTCCTTCAGGCCCTCCGGCCCGACAAGCGGCGGGAAGTCGTCGTCGAACTGCCCCTTGATCTGCGAACCGAAGTGGAGGAACTTGAGCTTCCTGCACGCAATCAGGTACGAGACGGTCAGCACGGAGTTGATGAGGCACATTCCCTCGTGCTGGAGAAGTTCGGGGTTGACGCCCCAGAAGTCCGGCTTTTTGAGGCGCGTCATAATGAAGCCTACGGAGTGTCCGCTTGTCGGCAGGAACATCGCCCCACGCGGCTCGTTCGGCTTCGGCTCCACAGTGCCGCCGATGTAGTTCTTGAGCCCTTTCTTTTCGATATAGTCCGTGACGTGGTTCAGGCCTTCGGCGAGCCAGTCGTAGCACCGCTTGAAGTCGCACCCAGGGTAGCTCTCGAATCCGTCGCGGGCGACCCAGTAAACGTAGTGCTTCGCGCCGAGGAACGCACCGATGCGGAGCGTGCGCTCCACCTTCTTCGCCGCGAGCGCGCGGATCTTCGGGTCGGGATTGCAGAGGCCTCCCTCCTTGAACATCGGGTGGCCGTGCAGCGAGCATATCGATGCATTGACCTTGACGCCCGCCTTGCGCAGAATCCTGCGTATCTCGACAAGCTTGGCGTATGCCGCGCTCTTCGGGTCCAGGTCGTCCTCGGGATGCGCGGGATCCCACGGCACGAGGTCGTCGTCGTGGTAGCTGGTCATTTCTATGAGGCCGGCCTTCTTCGCGTCGGCGATGAGCTGCGCCACTTCAAGCGAGTCGATCTTCGGCTGGACGGGGCCGCCGAACGGGTCTCCAAGCGGATTGCCGACGCACCAGAACGGCATCGAGCGGGCGTTTACACATAGTTTGTCGTACATTGCATTCTCCTTGTTTTTCGCTGTGTCAAAGGTCAATCCAGCCATGTCCAGAAATAGGCGTAGGCTGCTATTACTAGGCCGATCACGAGAGCCGAGCCGATTACGTCCAGCTTGTTCCAGGAGGCGCGGTTCTCCCGCTTGAAATCGTCACCGAGCGTCGCAAACGTGAGCGAGGCGATCCGCGCCGTCTCCGGAGCCGGTGCAGTGAGCGACGCGACAATGATGATGATGACCGATATCGCCAGAAGCAGACCCGAATAGTAGAAATCGGGAATCGTCGCGACGCCGCAGGCATTGAGCGTGAGTTTCGCCATGCCGAGCGTGAAGCCGAGCGCAAGCCCCCACACCGCGCCGCGCCCGTTCATGCGTTTCCAGAGAAGCCCCGTCACGAACACCGCCACGATGGGCGGCGCGAGGAACGACTGTACCGCCTGAATGTACTGGTAGAGTCCGCCGCCCGAAAGCGAACGCATGATCGGCACCCAGAGAAGTCCGAGCGCCGTCATCGACACCGTCGTGATGCGCCCGACGGTCACAAGACGCTTCTCGGAAGTGAGCGGGCGCAGTTTCTTATAGACATCAACGGTGAAGAGGGTCGAAACGGAGTTGAAAAGCGACGCGAGCGAACTCATGAGCGCGGCGATAAGTCCAGCGACGACAAGTCCGCGAAAGCCGACAGGCAGAAGCTGCGTAACGAGCGAGGGGAAAACCTTGTCGCCGTCGATGCCGCCCGCCGCATCAAGCGGAATCGAAAATCCGCCCGCATGGTGCTGATGGAGCGCCCAGCCGAGAAGCCCCGGCACGAGAAAGATGAAAACGGGCAGAAGCTTGAGCAGCGCACCCCAGATGGCGCCGCGCCTGGCGTTTGTGAGGTTGCGCGCCGCCAGCATCCGCTGCACGATGAACTGGTCGGTGCACCAGTACCACACGCCGATCGTCGCAGAGGCGATCGTCAACCCCAGCCATGGGAACGTCGGATGGGAAAGGGAATGCCAAAGGGAAAACGCCTCCTTGGTCTCGGGAGATGCTTTGATTGTCGCCTTCAGGACGCCCCATCCGTCAAGGAACGTCCCGCCGTCAATCGTGCCGCCAAGATGCTTGAGCGCGAAATACGTCACCGAAAGCGAACCGGCAAGGATGAGCCCCGTCTGGACGAGATCCGTATAGACGACGGCAAGAAGACCGCCAAAGCTCGCGTACACGCCGGCCAGGACGACCGTCGCGAACGCACCGATCCAGAAACTCGAAACCGTCACGCCGCCGAGCGTGAACTGCACCTCCGGCATCATGACTTCAAAGAAGAGCGCACCGGCGAACACGGTGACGGAAATTTTCGTCAGGACGTAAGCGGAGAGAGAGACGAGCGAGAGTATCCAGCGCGCGCGGGCGCCGAAGCGCCGTTCTAGAAACTCAGGCATGGTCTGGACTCCACTGCGGTAGTAGAACGGCAGAAACACCCAGCACATCAGAATCAGCACCCACGAATGGAATTCGAGATGCGAAAGCGAAAGACCCGTACGTGCGCCCTGCCCGGCCAGCCCCACGACGTGTTCCGAACCGATGTTCGCCGCAAAGATGGAGGCACCGATAGCGAGCCAGCCTACGGAACGTCCGCCGAGAAAGAAGTCCTGACTCGTCTCCTGACGGCGGCGCGTGACGACCACGACCGTCGCCAGCACGCCGAAATACCCCGCGATCATCAGCCAGTCGACAAGCGTCATTTCATTTCTCCTTCATTTTTCCGCGCGACCGCCATGGCCGCGAGACGCGCACCGCCGATGGCGGCGGAATCAGTCGCGTCAAGCGTGCGCACCTCCGCGCCGAAAATATCGCCGATAACAGAGAGTATTCCTTTCGAACGCGAAGCGCCGCCGGTGACGAATATCGTTTTAAAATCTCCGATCCAACGCGTCCGCTCGCGCATATTCGCGATCTGCCCCTCGACAACGGCGCGAATCTTCACCTCCGGCGATGCCGCATCCCAGTCGAAGTTCGATTCGACGCCCGTCGCGTCGTGCTTCGGGGTGATCTCGGTCTCGAAATACGGAAACGCCCGTCTGCCGCCGTTGCCGGGAGGCGTGAGTTCAAACGCCGTTTCATCGAAGAAACGCCAATCGACGCCGCATTCTTCACGGACGCGGTCACGGGCGAGCGAACCGTTTTTGAAGCACGAGAGCGACATAAAACCGCCGCAGGGGTTGCCGAACACATGACCGAAGCCGTCGGGATCCGTTCTGAACGCGGGCATGGCCGCAAAGAACGTGTCGCTCGTGCCGAGCGAGATCACGGCGCAACCGGGCTTCTCCGCGCCGCAGCCGACTAGAGAGGCGGGATTATCGCCCGTGAACGGCACGACGGGGATGCCGGGCCGCAACCCGTACTTCGCAAAATGCGGCGCAAGAGCAAGTGCCGCCCCGCCCGGACGATGGATGCGCGGCAGCTTATCCAAAAGTCCACCGGCTGCGTAATCACAAATTTCCGGATCCCACTCGAGAGTCCTGAGATTCAAGAGGTTCATCCCAGCACCATCTCCGACATCTATCGGCGCATCCGTCCCCGTCAGAACGGATGTCAGAAACGAACTCAATAGGTGAATGCGCACCGTACGCGCGTAGGCTTCCGACTCTTCACGCGCAAATTTCGCGACCTGCGCGGCGGCAAAGCGTTCGATCGCCGGGGAACCCGTACGGTCCTGAAGCGACGCGCCGAAACGTGCGTCGAGCGCGGCCACCTCCGGCTCCGTCGAAGAATCCATCCAAATCGGCGACGTCTTTCGTGAAAAGGTGCCGTCCGCTCCGAGATAGACGGTCGCATGCTGCTGCGCATCGCCGCCAACGGCGGCAATGTCGCCCATCGGCGCACCAGTATCTCTGAGCCGTTCCAGTACGAGCTCCAGTCCACGAACCCACATTTCAGGGTTCGCTCTGCGGATGCGCGGGTCGCCGTCCGGCAGAAAGCCGTCAGGCGAACCGTATTCAGGCAGGTCGCGGCCATAGTTCACACTGACGGATACGACAACCTTGCCGTCATCCGCATCATACACGACCGCCTTGGTTCCTTGCGTCGAAGAGTCTATACCGAGTGAATACATAAAACAAACTCAAAATATGCGTTTATTTTACTATATTCCCAATCGGCTAAGACAAAGAAAAATATCAAATTTAATAACTTGAGACATAAAAATCCGAAACCCAAGATTGAGGTTCAATCGCGGGGGGTCTGTCCCCAAAACTGCCGGTAGACGTTGCAGAAATAGGCCAAAGAAGAAAACCCGAGGCGCACCGACACTTCCTTTACCCGAAGCGAGGGATCCGCATCCAGAAGTTTCCTGGCTGTTTCCATTTTGAGTTTGCAGATGTATTTCTGCGGACTCATCCCAAGTTTTTTGCGGAACATCTTGCCGATGGCGACATGAGAAAGACCTACATGAGAGACGAGATCGGCGGTTGAAAGAGGACGGTAAAGCGATGCGTCGATAAAACCGAGCGCCTTCGCCAGCCACTCTGGGGAAATGTCGTGCCGCAGCGTTGAGGCGCGCTCAACCAGTTCACCTGGACGAACGCGATATATGCGATGCGACTTATCTGCAGGCTTCCTGTGCATTACAGCCGCAAGCATTCTGGCGGCAGAGTACCCCACTTCATACGCACATGGATCGATACTGGATATAGAAGTGTCGGCGAATGCACAAAGCTGACTGTCGTTGTCAACACCAAGTAGCAGCAAGTCGGACGGAATCCGTATTGCATACTCACCGGCCAGTCGAGAAATCTGTGCAGCCATCAGATCGTTCGCCGCGAATATGGCGGTATGCCTTGGCAGACGCCGAAGCCAGAGCGCAAGTTTACGGGAATCAACCACATCCACGACTTCATCGTTGAAAAACGTCTGGTTACTGTTTTTCATTTCCGCTTCATGCACAAGCGGAATAAGACCTGCGCTCCGCATTGCGTCAGAAAAGCCTCTCAAGCGCATTTCCGAAAACGAGACACCCTTGAACCCCGCAAAGGCCATTGTTGAGTAGCGCTTAGACATAAAATACCTGGCCGCCATACGGCCTATCATGTTGTGATCAGAATCAACACCGTAAAAACGCTCGACATTATCATGCGCACAGAATACATCAACAGTCGGCAGATCCGTTTGACGCAGTTTATCTGCGAGCTCTTCCGAGATTATACGGGCAATCACACCCTGGCAACCGCCTATTATCCGCTCAAAGGATTGACCTCGCGGATTGCACCACACGAGGCTCCATTTCTGCTCACTTCTGGCATACGCGGCAACACCGTCAATTATCCGCCGACCATACCAGCTGGAGTTCTCTACTATGACTGCTATCTTCAATATGCTCCCGGCCGAAATCTTTGATGCCTAAACGGCTAAAATTTCGCTATCTCACTTGCGGCGAGGCCGGTTGCCGCCGCAATCTGCTCGTTCGTAAGTTTCAAGGCCTTCAAGTTGCGGGCGGCCTGACGCAACTTTTCTACCGCCGCGTCTGCTCGCGCATTCGCCGCGTCGGCTCGCGCCACCGCCGCGTCTGCTCGCGCCTTTTCCGCATCGGCATGCGCCATCGCCGCATCGAGTTTCGCGTGCGCCTCCCTGACATCGTCCAGAAGCGCCGTATTGCGGCGCACCTGATCCCAAAACCCGTCATACTCCGCCCTTTCCGCAGCGTTGAGCGCCGACTCCTCCACGATTTCCAGCGCCTCGTTTACATGCGGGTCGTCAAGGAGAGCTTTGTCGGCTTTCGTCGTGCGCTCGTCTATCTCGGTAAGGAAGCGGAGCCACAGAACCTGCATCTTCTTCTCCGCAAAACTCTTCGCCTTGAACTTTGGCAGCTCGACAAACACAAGGTGCAGACCGTCAAGCACCTTGTCGGAATGGAGATAATGGACAAGGTGGTAGTAGTGGTAGTACTCCTCCATGTCCGGCTCAAACGTGTCGTTGACGAAACTGAGCGAATAGACAGGCTGGAGAAGGTTGTATTTCTCACCCTTCTCCAACTGCTGGACATACGCCTTGGACGCGTTGAAAAGAACGCGCTCGCGGAAATCCGCCCGCCAATTCATCTGCATCTCGACGATGAACTTCCGCCCGCCCGTCTCCTCGCAGCGGACATCTACAATCGTATCTTTGCTCAACGGCGTCCTTGGCGTGATTTCAGCCGGCAGATACTCAATCTTCTCTATCTGCTTGCCCTCGTCAAGAGGCAACAAGGCGTTAAGAAGGCTTATGACGAGATTCTTATGCTCGCCAAAAACCTTCTTGAAGGTCACATCCGCCTTTGGATCGAGATATCTTGCCATTTCTCTTGCCTCTTATTTCCGCTCAAGGACACAGTTCCTTAAAGAAACGACTTATATCGTATCAAAACCGACAGATAAAATCAATCTCTGCGCGACATCTCTGCGTAATCGATTAGTCGAATATGCATTGCGCTTTAATCCACTGCCGGGAAGATGAGAATGCGGTTCGGACTGATTCTCAAGATTACGGAGCGGACGAAATCCTATACTCCATCAAAAGAAGGTTATTTCACAAAATAAGCCAATTCGTAAGCGAAATTTTCGCTCTTTTCAGGATCCCACCCCAAGCTTCTACAAGCTTCTCACCCCAAGCTTACATGCCGCAGATTATACCAAAAGTTGTAATTTACTCGACCCGTGAGGGGCGCATGGGCAGAGCTTATTTTTTGGGAAACAACTCATTTGAAACAACTTGTCCCCACCGCATTATAATTTCAACGTCAATCCACAAACTCGACCTTAAGACATGAAAGGCGGTAACCTCCGGTCAGCGTCGCCTTGCCCTGGTAGAAAAGATAAATCTGCCCGTCGTCGTCTTCGAACACGCCGGGATGCCCCGATTCCCATGCGTTCCAGGACCCTTCCGCACCATGCGGCAAAACCGGCGTATCGCGCCAACGCGTGAAATTCACGCCGTCAGCCGACCATGCAAGACCAATCTGCTGTCGCTCATGGTTGTATGCCCCCGCATAGAACATATACCAGATACCCTTGTGCTTGACTACACTCGCCGCCTCAGCGCAATTCATCT
>JAZOAC010000183.1:0-17720 GCA_045595285.1 Kiritimatiellia bacterium
GACCTCCCAATGTCCCCCTTTGTCTGCCCCCCTGCGGACGAGGAAGCCTTTCTTCTTGAGCCCTGTCAGAAGCCGTTCAGCCTGTCTTGTGGAGATTGAATAGGTCTTGGCTATCCGCACAGCCGTCAACATTCCGTCGAGACGCAGCAGTTCCAGAAGATCGCGCTCACGGGAGGAGAGTTTTACACCGACATTTACACCGACATTTACACCGACATCCTTAAGTTCTTCGCCTTTGCCATTTCTCGCTTTCAGATTTTGACGCGCTCTATATACCACCTTATCTAATCATCTAAGCACACATATTACAACTTCTCAATCGTATTCAAGAACGCGTCGATCTTCAAAGCTCCCTGTACGGCATCGCCATCTTTCAGGAACACCATGAAATACTTGTACTTCTGCCCTGCATTGTCAGCCCAGATGCGTCCAAGTTCCGCCTTTGCCTGAGAATCGCTACCATCTCTGTCTGCGCCTTTATACTCAACCATCACCACATTACCTTTATCGGTATAAACCATAAAGTCAGGATAGTGATTTGTAAAACCGTTGATGCAGAATCCCTTACGGTCTTTTATCCGATGCCACCATTTCACATTGTCTTTACTTGCAATTGCCTGAATAAGAGACAACTCCTCTTGGTTCATATCGTCATATTCGCCAGCGTATAAGGATTTCTCAATATAAGTGACTGCAGAAATCGGCTGTATTGTCTGCGGCAACTTGTAGTTTGCCTTACACACCACGGCGTTCTGATTTATCTTGTCATTGAAAGCTAACTTCTTGTGCTGCTTCGCAAGTTTGTCTATCTTGTCCCTGACGCACTGAACAAACGACGGCAAGAACTCCAATGACAGTTGATTGCGCTCAGCGGCGGGAAGTTGCTGCGCAACACGCACAACATAGTCCTTGATCTCCTTCTTTTGGCAGAAATCAATCTTACTGTCAAGCTGCGTCGCCGCCATGTCGAGCAATGCATTTATTCTGTCGTCAGTAGTTTTTGTCGCAAGTTGCGCGGAAAAATACTCAAGTTCTGATTTCGTCAACTGCTTGCACTTTGGAGTAACATCCCCACTTTCGGATATGTCAACGCGAACGGCTCCCGAAACTGCAAGATTGAATGGCACCGCTGCATCTTTCGCCACAAGAGTAAATCCATCAAGTAACGCAGTCTCATTCAGAGGCACTAGCAATTCGTCACCACCGAAAAAGCCGGCATCATCCTGAACCATGAACTGCGGAATCTCCAGCTGAGCCGCTTCAGCGGCAAATTCCGGTTGCATTCGTTGTATTTTCACGCTTGAACCTCCCAGATTAAACAAGTGCTCACCACCGTCTTCTTTGTTGCTCTGCTCGTAATCGTCACCCTGCGCCTCGGCTGTATTGATAATTTCGCCAATGGAAGCATCTATCTTTGTCTGAGCCTCCACATCGTCTTGTTTCGGAATATCGATCTTCTCGTCCGGCACATCCGAAAGATCGTCTTCTGAATCTTCGTTGGACAGCTCGTATGACTTGGCCTCCGAGGAAACATCCAATGTCAACTGAACAGGTTCGGGCGATGATACCGTTTCCATATCACTTGCTTCCGCCACCCGGTAATCACTCGCGCTGAATCCGGCTCCATTGAGACCATCCACCACGCTTTTGACCGTTGTCTGAAAATCCGCACTGCAAGCAAGCACATACGACATATTAAGAAGCTTCTCGCCATGCTTTCTGGCATAAGGCTGTCGAAGTATGCGGCCTACTATCTGCTCGACATCTACATGCGATGTCTTGTTGGCAAGCGACGCAAGAACGTATGCAAACGGACAATCCCATCCTTCCTTAAGCGCATTAACGGTTATGATGTAGCGGACAGGGCAATTGGACGCCATGAGATCGACCGTCTTGAGATCGTCCTTGTCTGCGGTCTTTATCGCAATCTCTTCTGCCTTTATGCCAATCGCAACAAGCTTCGCCTTGATCTTCTCGAACGTCGCCGAATCCTCGGTGTTCTTGGGTTGGGCCTGAAACAACACAATCGGCCGCACATAGTCCCCGCCAGATACCGCCTCCGCCTTTGCCTTCAGTTCAAGTACGCCGCGCAGCTTTACAGCATCGTAGATTACGCTTTTGCGGTCGGGGCGATTGTACACCACAACCGGCAACTTTACCATGTTCTCCTTCTTCAACTCCCGCGCATTCACATACGAAATAATGTTGCTCCGCTTGGTTGGCGTAGCCGTCATGGAAAGGACAAAAGACGGATTCAGGTTTTGGAGCATGGCAATGCTCAACTCGCTTTTCGCATTGTGACTCTCGTCCACCACAACAACAGGATTCATCTGGCGGATGACCTGCAGCAAGGCAGTATCAGGAGTATCGGCCAAAAGGAGTTCCTTGTCATTGAATATATCCGCGAAGCCAAGTAGGTTGCCGTTTTCCTGATAGATTTTCTTGTCGTCCTTGCTCTTCGGATTGGCGCGAATCGACGCATAGCAGAATATCGCTATGCTCAAGTTCTCCATGACATCCGTCGGCTTGAAGTTCTGGGCGTTCAGAAGCTGTTCCTTCGTATAGACATTGACGCATCCGCCAAAGTCCCTGTTGAGCCGTTGCCGATACGGATGATTCGGATTCGATAGATTTGCGACGGTCTGCGTGAGAATTGCGTCGCTCGGCACAAGCCACACCACAAACTTCGTCTTTCCCGTCGGCAGCTTGTCGAACATCGTCTTGACAGAAGATACCGCGAGAAATGTCTTGCCGCCGCCTGTCGGCACCTTTATGCACACGTTAGGCGCACCGCCGAGATCATCGTAGTATGCGGCAAATCCACCCCCGATTCCTTTGCTTGCCCAATACTCCTTCCACGCGGCGTTAATCCCGTCCGTCTTCATCAGCGCGTCAAGATACGCGTCAACATCTTTGAGAACAAGTTTCTGATAATTCTTAAGCTCCATCGTCAAACCTCCTCGAAAACCCAACGGCCATTTTTATCCGCTCCATCTCTATGAAGTGGCGTTTTCCGTTTAAGCGATGCTATTATTCGCTCCGCCTGTCGCTTTTTAACCGAAAGAATGTCCGCTAATTGTTTCGCTGTAATACGATTATCCCGAAGTATCGCCATAACAGCCTTTTCTTCCCGTTCCGAGAGCGCATATCTTTCTATCAGGTCGTTCTTCGCGCCGTTTACACCGTCATCCTCTTTGTTTACACCGTCATTTACACCGTCATTTACACCGTCATTTACACCGGCGTCATGTCGATGTAAATGTCTCACAGTTTCGGCCTTTTGCGTCCCATGCTCATACCCAATACGCAAAAATCTATTACGCAGTTCAATGTCATATCCGTATATGAGGACCTTAAAGAACTCCTCCAGAGGAAGTTGCATCTTCTCAACATTCAATTTGGGATTCTCATAGTTCGCCCGCACAAGCGCATTTCTAAAATACCACGACTTCTCCTTGAACAAGGAATTCGTCACATCATAGCGCATGGAACGCAGGTACTTTATGGCGAAAACCGCGACGGTCCTTGTGTTGCCCTCTCTGAACGGATGAATCTGCCAGAGCCCCGAAATGAAAGACGCGAAATGTTCCGCAAACGCATCCTCGGAAAGTCCGCTGTAACGGAATTTCTTTTCCTCTGCAAAATCATACGCAAGCGACTCTTTCACCATGAACGACGGCGTATAGTTGACCGTATCACCGTTCAACACCCATTCTCGCTTCGTAAGTTCCACATCGCGAATCTTTCCGGCATGGGCGAACACATCCTTGAAAAGCCTGCCGTGCAATCCGATATAATATTCCGGCGAAAAACGGAAAGTCGGAGAATTTATCGTCTCATTGATTCTGCACGCAACCTTGTCCGCCTCTTTTCTGTCCTCTGGCTGATCATGCCCCTCCTTTGTTTCGTAGTAGGCATCAATGATCTTCCCCGCCTCCACCTGGGTTATCTCGCCCTCGATGTTGCGCTTCGCGGTGTTGAGCAGTAAGTCGGAGACCTTCAAGCCGTCAACATCCTGCAAGCCAATGGCGGTAGCCCACCCGTACGCCCGCTCGCGCTTGTCCGGCTCTCCGGCAACAAGATATTCGTCAAAGTCGTTCATTGCATGATTTCCTTACAGCCGCGCGATGTCGCGCGGAATCTTCTTGAAGGTAATGTTGTATTTCTCAAGCTCCGAATCATCCAAAAGACAGATGTCGGCATAAATGACATATCGCTCTGCCTTGGTCTTGAGCTTCCTGAGAAGTGCGCGGTTTAGTTTTACCGTTGAATCTTTCTCATAGCAGAAATAGTAAGCCGTGCCGCCAACAACGCCCAAGAAATACGGATCTGTTTTATTGTTGCCCATACTGTCAGTGTTGCCAGTTCCAATGACGCCATTTCCCAATTGATCATTGGAATTGGTATTGGCAACATTTCCACATTGGCAACATTTCCCCGCACCTCGCGTCTCCATGTACCACACGTATTCTCGAATCTTCTCAAGAGGCAAGGCCTCGTTAAGATTCTCACCGATCATCAACGGATCGCCAAGTTCGTAGTAGCCAAAGCCGCCGCCCGTTCCTTCCACGGCTTTGTTCCCTTCGCCATACCCACTTATAACACGCTTCACGCGCTCCGCCGTCACCGTGTCGGCATAGTCCATCATCTCAATCAAAATGAATTTCCTATTGCCGCCGTCCTCCTTGTTCATCTTAAGAACCGCATGAGCCGTCGTACCAGAGCCAGCAAAGGAATCAAGGACAAGGGCATCATTGGGCAACACATGTTTCAAAAGGTACTCTATCAGTTCAAGTGGTTTTACGGTGTCAAAACCATGCATGTTTCCCAATAATTGATTCAGCACCATTTTACCGCCTTCGGCCGTCCCGCTCACTTCTCTCGGAATATGGCACCAAAACGGAGCGACCTCCTCTTTTTCCTCATGTTCATAGTATTTCAACATCGGCTCACCGGTCTCAAAGGTAATCCGATTCTTGGCATACAGTTCCTTGATCTTCTCTTCGCCGGCTTGCCATCGTTTGGTCGGTGGAGGCGTATAACCTGCAAGCGAGAATGTCATCGTTTCACGCTTATTCTCTCCCCGATTTGATTTCAGAATGGTCTGAAGACGATACCTTCCATCTTTGTCTTCGTGTGGATAACTGCGCGGCTTGCCAGATGTTACGCATAAAAAATTAGCCTCACCCTTGCCCTTGTAACACAAAACGAATTCGGCGTCGTTCTGGGGTTTATATTTCGCTTTACCAGTATTAGATGGTTTTGCCCTGCTCTTCCACGTTAGGGTCGTAACAAAGTTTTGACTCCCGAATATCTCATCACAAACGAGTCGCAAGTTCGCAAACTCATTGTCATCAATGCTGATAAAAATCACGCCGTCATTGGAAAGCAGCTTCTGTAAGAGCCGCAGACGCGGATACATCATGCAGAGCCATTTGTCGTGACGAGAGAAATCCTCGCCCTCCTTGCCGACAACCTCGCCGAGCCATTTCTTGATCTGCGGATCGTTCACGTTATCGTTGTAAACCCAGCCTTCATTTCCAGTATTGTACGGAGGATCAATGTAAATGCACTTGACCCTGCCCTCATACTGCGGCAAAAGCGCCTTGAGCGCGGCAAGATTGTCGCCGTGGATAATCATGTTTTCTTTGCCGCAAAGATCGCAAAGTTCACAAAGATTCTTCCCATCCTCCTTTGTGCTCTTTGCGTCCTTTGTGGCTAAAAAATCTCCGCGCCCCCGCGCCCCCGCGTGAGAACAAAATCCCCACTTCCGTTCAAGCACCCTGAACGGCACATCATTGTGGTGGTTTACGACCTTCTCTTTCCCCGCCCACTTCAACATCGGCATTTTATACTCTCCTTTCGCTGCAAACGGCAGTATCAAAATTGCCACCGATGCAACAATGCATAAATGTATTTTCATCATCAGCACCTTTCGTATGATGTTGCTGCTCGACTGCCAATTTCCCGTCGTCATTAAACTGTATCGGTAGATCATTCATTTCACGGTCTCTTTCTTAATAACTTTTGCCGCCATCTCGGCCTTGATCTTCTCGCTCTCGTACAGGCCCTTTAGCGCTCCCATCTGCTCATCTTTGCAATAAGGCTTATTTGCCGCCTTTTGTTTAAGTGCCCACCGCAATGACACCAAAGCCTTATATGTGTACTCCGGCAGGTACTGCGCAGATTTCAAGGTAGAGATGATCGACTTGACTCCTTTTTTGCCAAACGCATCTGTCAACAAATCCAATTGAATTGCCACAATCAACCGAGAATGTATATTTGACGATCTATTGTCATCGCAGAAAAACAGTATCATTTGATTAATTGCTTGGACATCGCATGTCATTGACAAGCAAGCTGCCTTGAACTTGTCATTCAAAACAGGGTCATCATATTCCCGTAGCAATATACGCCAGCGACGGAACAAGTCAAAGAATTCAACATGTCCAACCAAACGGCCTTCGCGTTGAAAACGCTCTATTCGATCAAGGTAGAGCCTACGCAACGTTTCATACTCTTCATGAGAGAAAAATGCATCATACCACGACAACGACGTTTCACTTTCATGATACTCTTTGTCATGTCCAATAAGATGGGATGTAAGTACGACATCAGAACTATCTTTTAACAACGGCAATAACAGCTCCCCTATCCGTTCAATTTTTGCGCCATATATCTCCTTCTTATTCATGACATGCGTATTTACATCCCTGCAATAAAACAGCATGCATCTATAAATTCCGACATAAATTGACTGTTCGAAGAGCCAATTCTGATATTCTGGCGGCATTGCCAAATTCCTCAAGGGGAGATTTGCCATATAGATTAAAGTCTTTATATAGCAATCGGAAGCCACTTTTGTAGGCAGCATTTTCTCGGCCTCAAGGGCATAGAGCAGCTGCGGCAGCATTCCCGACTCATCAAGCCGACGGATGTTACCTTCAGGTATTCGTCCTGCATTGACTTCTGACAGAAAACCTTTTACGTCGTCTTGAGACAAACGCCCGTTCTCTTCTTCTATCAGAAAATAGTGCTGGAAACTTGCCACAGAGGCAAGCCGATAATGTAGCATGAGTTCTTGATCATATGGTTTGTCCAGCTTATAAGTGACTGGTTCTTTATCATACATGCCCCCACCACTATGTTTAACGCCCAAACATTCCCGTAAAAATCGTTCTACTAAATCGCGCTTCCCCTTCGCATAACAAAAGAAATGATCTTCCATCCACTGCTCCGACAAACCTTTATTCGAACCAAAATAACGCCAAGAATCTTGCAATAATCCCATGTACCCATCCCAAAGCTTTGCATGCAAATCAGGCTCACAAACCTCAATTACGGTAAGAGCCAATAGATCTCCAATGTGGACATTCAGATACTTACGCCCTCCCACTTGCCGTTTGTATGTTGCCAGTTTAATGGAGAACGTATTAAGGAGCTGTTTTGCCACTCGCGTATTATCCATATACGGTAGCAGCAACCAATCGTAAGTCTCCTTTGGATTTTCAGCTTCAAGGTCATAATCGTACAGAAGCGATGCAAGTCGCTGCTTGAAGTTCGTCAATAACCTGTTGCCGTTAATTGGAGGCAAAGGACAGCGCAATGGGATGATCTTCTTCAAATACTCCCGTCCACATTCTATTTCCGTCTTGTCGGAACGCGCCACCAAACCGGCGACGGCATTCGCAAGGTACGCCTCGTCTGCCAGAATAAGATACGTGATGTTCGGTAAATCTCCATTGGCCTTAAGAAATCTGATGACACGGCAGGTTTCTTCCTTTGACAATCGGTCGAGATCATCAACAACGACCACAACCTTTTTCTCCATTCTACTCAACAATCCTCGAAAGTCGGCCGTAAGTGATTCTTCAGAGAAAACACCGAACACAAACAGCTTCCGCAACCAATCAATCACATCATGCAATGGGCCGACGCTTCGATTGATACGCGTCATGGCAAAATACTTTGCCACCAACGAGGACATCTTGGACACATCATCGCAGCCCGCCTTTGCCACGGCATTAGCCAGCCGCTCAAAAAACAACATTCGGATGTCGGCCGATTCTGGATATTGCCACGGCGAGAAATCAACAATGATAGCACTATTCTCGCCATAGTCTGAACGTATGCGTTCTTCCAGCATGAACCGGACAGATGTCTTACCGTCACCCCATGGAGCATAAATCCCGATGTAACGCGCCTCTCGTTCATTTGGTGACGACATGATAAGCGTACCCAACATCCGCACATAAGCACCTCTGGAGAATTCATCTTCTGCCAATGTCTTAATCGGCGCATCAGAAACAACAGACATAGGTTTATCGCAATTGCACGCGTCCCCGTGTCCTCCTTTGACTTTACGCACTACAAAACCAATCAACAACAGCAAAAGAAAAAGAGATGCAATTATAGCTACTGACACCAAACAATAAAAGCCAATCCCACTAATTGCAGAAACAGATTCTTTAACATGTCTGCAAACATTAATAAGATCGGGGATTTTCTCGCATCCCTTTGCAAACACCTTTCTCCATATCCCATAAGGTTCTATGAGAAAATATTTAAGTAGAAATGCAAGCCCGACAACAAACAACAACACACCGCAAAGCCGCAACTGCCACTTGCGTAAAAGCAATTTCAACTTGACCTTGCGAATCGGACTCATGGTTGTTTTCTATTTCTACGTTGTACAGCAAATGTGTGTTTGCGCCATGTCATTTTCATTTCGCGCTACCTTTCTTTACCGCCGCAAACGCCACCTTCTTGATGCGATCAATCTCGCCCGCGTCCAGCTTCGTGAACGCGAAGCACTTGCGACCGAGGTCTTTCAGCGAAGCCCCGATGAGATAAAGTTCCTTGTCATCGACAATCAGAAAGCGATCATGAAAGGTTTCATTGTAGCGGACGGCGAGGCAAGGGTACTGCGCATTGAAGGTCGCGATGTCGGCGTCCGAAATCTTGCGGTGCGGTACGTGCTTTTTGTCGTAATGCTCCGAGGTGATAATCGTCACCTTCACGCCCTTGCGCTTCTTGGCGAACAAATCAAGAGTTTCCGGCGTCGCACAGTTGTCAATCAGAACAAGCGACTTCTTCGCGCTTCCGATCAACTTCAGCACCAACGCCCTCGCATCCCACAACTGCCCGTCATAGAACACGCCCTGCAGCGGCGTTTCTGTCGCGTCAAGGCGCTCAAGAATGGAATCCACTTTAGCATCCGTGGCAATCTGCCTTTTCTCCACTGTCTCAATCCGCTGAAACATCTGTGCATTCGCAAGCAAAAACCGACGCATCGCTGAAAAAGCCCGCGTGATGCGAATATTCACTTCAATAGCCGTAGGCGAACGCAGGACGCTGCTCAACATGGCGATGCCATTTTCCGTAAACGCGTATGGAAGCTGTCGATCGCCGCCCCAACTTGAGATGCCAATTTGGCATTTCAAGTTGTTCCATTCTTCAGCGGACAGTCTGAACATGAAGTCCTCAGGGAAACGTTCTTCGTTGCGCTTGACCTGCCTGTTCAATGCCCCAGTCGCAACCCCATACAATCCTGCCACATCGCGGTCAAGTATAACCTGCACACCCCGAATCGTCTTAATCAATGCCTGAATGTTGCCATCATCACTGACGGCAACAACGTGCACTTGCTGGTCAGAAATTGCATCCCCCTTCTGCATCATGCCGCCTCCTTTACATCAGAGACCCGCTTAAACGATAGCCGTTCGAACTTATCACAATTTGTGATAACACACTCTCCTCGCCTCCCGTTTAAGGTACCAATATGGCACCTTAAGCAATCCCTTGCCTTGGGCATCGCCTTGCGGATTGAATCGAGAAGGCCGGGAATAATCTCCTCGCCCATCTTCGCCGCAGCGAAAGTCCAAGCCTCTGCGATAGCATTCATTTCACGCCGCCTTTCGATTCTCCCATTCCGATGTAGCGATCATATGTCTCCTGCAAAACGTCTTTTGGAATCATCAATCGCTTGTACTCCGCCACCATCGCGGGGCTCATTGATCGCGAAAGCGCATACTCCACAACGCTGCGATCGGCATTCTTGCACAACAGTACGCCTACCGATGGATTTTCGTTTGCCATTTTTACATCCCTGTCCAATGCCTCAAGATAAAACTCCAGCTGCCCCATGTCCGACGGCTTGAAGTTGCGGGCCTTAAGCTCGAATGCAACGAGGCACTGTAGTCGCCTGTGGAAAAACAGAAGATCGATATTGAATTCCGTCCCCCCAACCTTTACGGGGAACTCCTCACCGACAAACAAAAAATCCTTGCCGATCGACAATATGAAGTCTTTCATGTTGGAAACTATACCCCTGCGAAGCCGCTTTTCGGAGTGTTTCTCCGGCAAATTCAGAAAATCGACAAAGGCGCTATCCCTAAACAGGACGGGGGAGTCGGGATACGAGGCGACAAGCGCCTTTGAAAAGTTCTTTTTGTCGCCGCCAAGGAGCGAAGAATACGTGTCGTTGACAAGGCAACGTCGCAACTCCATTTTCTTCAATCGTTCCCTGAACGCATAAACTATGTAGAACAAACGTTCATGGGCAGTTCGAGTGCGGTTCAGTATTTCCACAATGTTGGTGAATGTTGTCAATGCGAGAACATCGGGCATTGGGATGATTTGTGCAGCCCGCGGTTGCAAATCTGGCAGATCAGCAATTTGTCCAGTCACCGGCTGGATAACTTTCCCCTCAAATTGTCCAGCCAGCGGCTGGACAATTCGGTTCCCATATCGTGCAACAAGCGCGGTAAAATCTGGAGACGTGAACTCATCATAAACCGCGACCATGCTATAGAGATTGCTTCTTCCATATCCCCGCTCACTTGGCGCACGGGTGTGTATGTAGTCGACAAGGTTGTCGATGGTTGACTTGCCCCAGCCTTCGTGTTTTATCTTTGCGGATAAGTATCCGCCGATTTCCCAATTCGTCAGCATGTGCTCGACATTGACAGAGACAAGCGCGTTTGCGCGATGATTTCTGATTATTTCCAGCACCACCCCGAATTCGTCGCCCGAATAGCTTTTTTGCATTGCTTGCCTCATGCCGCCTCCTCAATTGGAAATTGAAATTGGCTACTGGCAACATTCCCACACTGGTAACATTTCTGCAACCGCACATCCAGCCGGACGGTTTCGTTCGGCTGATAGACGCCAATCTGGTTCTCACTCGCGCTCATATCATACTGATTTTATGCCGATATTATACCATTTTTTCGTGTATTCTATGTATTTTGCGATTAAATATTTTATGTCGGTCTCTACCCCTTCCATCCCATATGTTCCGTCCTAGCGCATTATTGCGTCCCGTTTAGATTCATCCGCCGGTTGTCCCATAAACGGCAAAACAATGCAGGCGGAATCTGCACAAAAACATCAAAACACACCAAAACCAATCGACAAAGGTGTGCCGATTGTGATGCCGCCGCCAACAAAATGAGAATTCGGTTCGGACCAATTCTCACGCACCCACCAAAACCGCGCTATTTCACACAATCCACTGTTATACAAGCAAGATTATCATTCTTCCCAAGGCATCTGACAGTTCCAGAACCCTTGTTCGGAATCCATATGAGCATATGTGAACCGAGGTTGTTGATGCTTATCCCATACGTATGGTGAACCCGTATTCCTCGCGCACCTCCCATGAACGCACTCCCGTGCTTGCCATGTCTCTCCCCAATCGTTCCTAGCGATTGGCAAGAACGATTTCGCCTCACGGGAGGAGATCCACCCAATCATATGTTGCATACGCACGGGGGACGATGTCGGCATAGCGCAGTTCGGTCGTGTCGGCGTCGCCTGCCTCAAGCACCTTCCCCCATGACGGCGGCGCATCCTTGAGCACAACACCGGACCAAGCCGATGGATCGGCCGCGTACGCGTGGGCGGCCGCTATTGCAACGGGGCCAACCGCAACAAGCAACGGGGCGTTTCCATGACGGCACCTTGAAAGGACATCAGACCAGACAAGCATATCGGTTGCGCGACGCCCGACGAGCGGCTCTCCCATCAGATAGCACATTGCTCCCAGCCCCTCGTCAGGACGGTCTTTAGCGCCATAGAAGAAATGCCTTTCGCGGCCGATCTCTCCCGTCCCCGACACATCGGCGAGCAAAACCGGATGACCCTTCTCAAGGTAGGAATGCGCCGTGCGCAGCCCATGCGCACGCCCTTTTTGCGCAACGACGAGCACAGGCCGCTGTTGCGCGCCGACGCGTGAGACGAAGACCGCCGGAAGCAGATGTCCCGTAGCTGGATACTGAACGGCAAAACGCGCGACTTCATACCCTTCGACCGTCGTGCGGGCAAACTCCTTTACGCGATACCCGGTCTTCCCCGGCGACTTGACCTTCGCCAAACGGCGGGCGGCCGCGCACCGTCCATCGGCATCAAGAGGTCTGCGGGAGGCGCGCATGGTTTTCGCGCGCTCGGCCATGATATCGTAGATCGAACGGTATCCTTCCACCCTCTCCGTCGAGCGCAACGGAGTGCATCCGCGCTCCGTCTCCGACAGGCCGACATCGACCTTTGAAATGTCGAATCCTACATCGAGCTGCCACAGCTCTTCAAGATTGATGGGAAGGTTGCGGCACTCCGGCAGAAGATGCCTCGCCAGGAAAAGAACCGATGCCGTCTCGTTTGCTTCCGTCCAGCCATGAGGGCCGGGCGAGCAGTTGAGAAACGCTCGCGGACCGATTCCGAGATTCATCTCGAGCCTCCGCACCGTATTCATGAGCGTACGCACACCAGAGTACGGGAATGCATCCGAGAACTTGGCGGTCACCGCGACCGGAATGTCGGGGATCAGCACATAACCCGTATGATTCAAGCCAAAAGCAAGCTGCCCGAAGATGTTCTGCTCGCCATCCTGCGGACCCATCCCTGCGCAGAGAGCACGGAGACTCGTCAGGAAGCAGCTCGGGGCCGCAGCCTTGATGCGCCCGTCCGCCGCCTGCATCAGCGCAGTCATCGTGCCGCCCCCGCTCTGGCCCATGTACCCGATCCGCCCGCCATCGACTTCGGGACGAGTCTGCACATAGTCGATGGCACGCATGCCGTCCCAGATGCGAAGCAGCGGCGCCGACCAGTCCAGCAAGTCGCCACGCAGCCCCATCTGCGTGTGCGCCCTCGTCGAGCTGGGACGCGCCGGGGTATGGCGCTCGCCCTGATGGTGAGGGTCGAACATCAATGCCGCAAACCCGCGCTTCACCGCAATGACGCACGCGCGCAGATAGACGGGATAATCCTTCCCCTCCCTCGAATGTCCACAGCTCATCACAACCGCCGGATGCGGCCCCGCCGACGCGGGCAGGAAAAGGTTTGCCGTCACATAGACGCCCGGCATCGATTCGAAAACGACCTTTTCGATGGAATAGCCGTCGCGCCGATAGGCGGCCACCGTACGCGCATTGAGCGGCGTACGCGCGGGAAACGTACCGATGGCCGCAAGCATTTTCGCCTTCATGCCTGCGCGATACGCATCGTACCCGGACTTCGTCTCGAGACCGCACCACGACTCATCGCACTGCACGTCCAGCGCGTCGATCTCGCGTATGGCGAAACCAGCGCTCATCACCTGCGGCCACCCCCACGGCAGCGCCTTGCCCGTCACATAATCCTTCAGCGTCCGGTCCTTCTGCGCCGCCGCAGTATGCGTCTGTGCGGCTGCGGCGCAGGCTGCAGCAAGACAGAACACAAGACATATTCCACCTTTCGACCTCATCGCAACTCCCCCTTCTTTCACTTAGGCTGCTCCACGAAATTGCCCTCGCCATCGGTGTAGCCGGACGGCTGCCGACCGTCTTTCAGGGCTCGGGCCCGCTTCGCCGCCCGCTTGGCCTCAAATGCAGCGCGCTGTTCGGGCGTCCGGCGCGGAGTGCCTCGCAGATACGGCCCCTTGAAACCAAGCGACAGTGGACACAGCGCGACGGGATCATCCATCGACAGATTGCGCACAAACTCGATGTACTTCTTCCGGGCCGCCAGAAGCGGCTTCCATTCAGTCGTGTACCACGCCTTGTAGAGCTTGATCTCTTCGCGCGCGACGTCAAGACCCTTCTTGAGGAACTTGACGCGCACATTCGCCTCCGGTTCGGCGGATGTGAGCGCATCCGCCCGATCAAGCATCCGCGAGAGTTCGGCCACCGGATAATCCTCCAGAAGACCCTCGGTGCCGCGCGCGCGTTCGGCCGCACGCATGTGAATGCGCTCAAGCTCGTCCAGATATCGGCGAACCATAGGCGCGCCCTTGCCGAAGCACGCGCAGAAATCGTCCAGCTGCGCCTCATACGAGAGATTGTCGTGATTGAAAAGGGCACGGCCAAGCATATAGAAAATGAAACCGCGCAGGGCGAATTCGCCGCTGCAGCAGTCGAAAGACACGCCACGCACGTTGTTGACCTTGAAGCGCACCGTATCGTCGTACAGTATCCGCGCATAGTTCTGCGGCACCTGCGCCTGGAAGCCATGCAGTATGTTCGGACGCCAGACGAGCGGATTGCCGAATGCGGCGAACGCGGCAATCCCCGAGACCTCCCTGCCGATGCGCGACTTTTCGGTGAGATTGCCCTCGACATTGAAGAGCACGAGCGCAGGGTGGGGCTTGATCTTGACCGGAGGGCGGACGTAACTCGAATAGATGAATGTCTTGAGCTTCTTGCCGGGATAGACCGCCGTCACGCCTTCGGCGATGCGATTGCAGAAATACAGCACGCGGTCGGTGAGGGCGACATAATTGGTCGCTATGCGGTCAGGATTGTAGTAGCCCCAGCGAATCGGCTGTGCATTTACGGGATCGAGCCGCCGGCAGCCTTCGCACATGCAGGCCGCATCGCGGTGTCCGTCAGGCAGGCACACCGATGCGCTCGGCTCGTCCGGATTCCGCCTGAAATAGTCAATCCGATCGCGGATCACCTCCTGTATCAACCCTTCGTTTGAAAGGCACAGCCGGGGATGGGGCGAGCGGTTCACGCGCGTGCCGTTCGGCTGGAGCGCGAACCAGTCGGGATGCTCCTTGGAATACTTGGCGTAGTAATGATCGAAATAATGTCCGCCGCTGAATGCATCCTGGAGTGTCGGCTTCGTCTTCCTCGTCCTGCACGCCAGTCGGTCGTTGAAGCCATGCCACACATAGTAGGATCGGTTGCCCTTCCGGTCGATGCGCGCCTCGTCGTAACGCCTGCAGAACGCCGCCTGGTCCATCTTTAGGAACTTGAAGATCCCTGGTGCGCGTCCGCCACGTCCGCTCGGCGCCCAGATGCGCCGGATGTACTCAAACGCCGGCGGCGCGTTAAGCGAAACGTCCGGCAGCACTACGCGCTTTCTCTTCGGAATGACCTTCCCCGTCGGGCCGGGCCACAGATAGCGGCATCCGAGCGATTCGAGGAAATAGGTCATCGCATGGGAAATGCCGGTGCCGTCGCCGCCAATGGTCACGGTATCTCCGTCGATTTTCAAGACCGCAGTCTGGGATGGGACATCCAGCTCGGCGATGCGCACAAGCGGCGCGGCCGCGGATGCGGCCGCCTTCCTCTCGTCGGCGAGCGTCACGTCCCGTCCCGACATCTCCGCCAGATGCCAGCGAATCTCCTCGGCGAACTGGGCCAGGAGCCGGTTCTTGAGATTGGCCGCAACGACAGGCGTACGCCCTTCATCCACCAGAACTATTCCCTCCCTGCGGAGCGGAGGTCGGTCGGCGAGCCGAGGTTCGTTCTTCAGCTCCGTCGCCACCTTGAGCGACCCCGGTTCGCCCAGCGGAACCAGTTCCCACTTTTCCGATGCGGCGGCAGCCATCGACAGGGCCGTCACGAGAGACACAGACAAAAGTTTCCTCATATCACGCACTCCTTTCGACGGTCACCTCTTTTGAAGCCCCAGCGGATCCCTGCCGAGATGCCGGCCGCACACTCCTGACGGGGAGAGCGTCAACGGGTTCCCGAGAAACGTCTCGCGGAAGAACTCGGCCGCTTCGCGCTGCAGCCTGGCAAGATCCGGCGCCTTCGTCCGCGCCGCATCGATTATCGCCAGATGGCGCCGCCCTATTTCCGCACCCATGCGGACGAACGCAACACGTGCGGCGGCATCGGCGTCATCCGCCGAAAGCGTCCGTGCCTCGTCAAGGAAACGTACGGGGTCGGCCGCCTCGTAGGCCTTGCGGTAGTAGACGTTGTGCGCACCACGTTCGACCGGCTTGCGGGCGGACGCCGCGGCGGCGCGCATCTTCGACACCTCCTTTATCGCGACGTTGTAGGCGTCATAGAGGCAATCGTAGTACTTGCGCATCGCCGGCGCAGCCCTGCCGAACGCAACGGTCAGATAATCGTCGTAGAAATCATCGTACGACAGCCGGTCCGGATTGAGATGGGCCTTCGCGAGAATGTAGAAGTCCAACCCGCGCGCCGGCCAGCATCCGCTCATGCAGTCAAAGTCCGTTCCGACAAGCCCATTCGCCTTGAAGAGCTCGACATCGTCAAAGAGACAGCGCGAGATGTTCTGCGGCAAACCGGCCTGGAAGCCACGCAGCGCATTCGGGCGCCAGACGAACGGATTGCCGAACGTCGACCACGCCGCAAGGTTCGAATGCGCCCACGCACGCTGTTCCGGCGACGTGTATTCCCCTGCGACGGAAATTATCAGGAACGACGGATGCGGCTTCTCGCGGAACGGGGGATTCACATAGCTCGAATAGACGTAGATCGACAGCCGCTTCCCGGGACGCGCCTTCGCTACGCGCTCGGCGATTGCGTTCTTGAAGAAGAGAACGCGGTCCGTGTAGGAGTAGCGCTCCACCGGACGGCGCACCGGATAGTAGAGCTTTCCGATGCTTCGCGGAAGATTCTTCGGATCGAGACGGCGGCAGTTCTCGCACAGGCAGAACGAATGGTATCCGCCGTCGGGCAGACACAGCGAATGGGACCGGACCTCAGGATAGCGGTCGATGAGCTCGACCGTCTCTTTCGCGATCTGCTCCACAAGCTCCATGTTGCTCATGCAGAATGTCGGGCGGGCATCCTGATTGCGCGTTCCATCGGCCTGAAGCGCGAACCAGTCGGGATGATCCTTCCCGAAGCGGATGTAATAATCGTTGAAGCGGTGCTCCCACCGGTATGTTCCGCCGTTCATCGGCTCTCCGCCCGGGACCTTTTTCGAATCGTTGATTCCGTGCCATTCCCAGAAGGAACGGTTCTCGAAACGATCGACACCGGCCATGCGCTGCATTTCCTTCGCCTTCAGCACGTCGATGCCGAGCTGATCGGCATACCGCACACGGTTCTCGTGGCATGAGTAGTAGTCGCGGATGCGGCGCACGACCGACAACTGCGGGACAAAATCCAACGCCAGCCCCTTTGGCAGGAAGACATCCGTCTTGCGCGGAACGATCTTTCCCGTCGGCCCCGGCCACAGATAGCGGCAGCCGAGCGCCTCAAGGACATATGTCAGCGCATGGCTCATCCCCACGCTGTCCGCACCCTCGATGTACAGCACCCCGTCGTCGATCCGCACGACAGAACGCTCATCGGCCCCCGTCGTGTACCTCACCGTGATCGCAGGCCGGCCATCCTCCGGATATCGTGGCGTCACGAGTATCTCACGCCCAATCATGCGTTCGAGATGCCACCTCAACTCGTTAAGGACGCGCTGTGTCTCCGCCCCGTGCTGGGCGACAATCACGGCGTCGGCGCCGCCGGCGCCGGACAGTCGCC
>JAZOAC010000184.1:0-7333 GCA_045595285.1 Kiritimatiellia bacterium
TGTCATCGGTTCGTCCGAGCGCTTGGCGAGAACGATCCTTTTCTTCAATATGTGGCGTTTCACTGCTTTGTCCATAGCGGCGGGAAAGATACCACATCCCCCTCGCGAAGTCAATGAGAATATGGTTCGGACTGATTCTCAAAAATTTGTTGTTTCAGCATTGCCTGTGACTTGGCTACAGCCATTAATTTTCATTGTCTCGAAAAAAAAATGATGATTGCAAAATATGGTTTTCGGAAGTTATATTCATGAACATTCCCGTATGCAGCGCGGGTGGGGTACCTGTCTATGGCTTTCCCGTAACGGTTTGAAACCGTGTTGACATAAGAATGTGTAGACTTTTTTTCATAAATTCTACATTTCTACACAGCTTAACAAAGTTCCAAGTTATCCTCATCTACATTCCCGTACGCAGCACGTGCGGCGGGAACGCTAAAGAGGTTGCCAAAGAGTTGTTGTATCTTGACATTCCCGTACGCAGCGCGTGCGGCGGAAACGAGCGGATCCGAGAGATTCTTCCGTTCGATTTACATTCCCGTGCGCAGCGCGTGCGGCGGGCGCCTCAAGTCAACGTGCCGTCCGGTTTGCCCTATTTACATTCCCATGTCACACGAAAGGGCAACATCCCCGCCGACTGCAATCGCACCCCAACAGGCGGATTTGCCGAACACACCTCAATCCTCCACCATCACTTATGAAACACCTGAGCAAAGACAGTTTTCTGCATTTGGGTGAACATTGGAAAATGAATTGAGGAAGGACATATCCCTGTAATTACCTCCCATGACAATACACCCATACCCGACCATCATCTTTCCGCAGTTTCAGCTGCGCCACACCGCCCAGGCAGCCCTTAGGCAAAGAGCCTGCCACAAGGTAACAGCCGTTTGTCTCTGTCACTCGCCACGGACGTTCCGACACAACCTCATTTCCGTAAAGCATGACGAACATCCTTTCTGCGGCACGGGCTGCGGCAAGCGGGGTCGCGCAAGGCGTGTCCGACAGTTCTTTGTAGACCTTTTGCCCATGATCGTACATGGACGCATCAGGATCGCAGACAAGGAAACGTGTCGAGTTTCCGCCGTTCGCGCGGAACAATGGCCATCCTGATTCACGGAACGCCAAACGTAGCGATATCTCCCGTCGATCGCACTTGCAGGGGCATGTCGGTATTGTTATTTCAGCCCACCCCGTCACACGTGCAACTTTGCACCACCTGAAATCATGCTCGTCTCCCGTAAGCCGATTCGCCCACTCACTGCGACAGCTCACATGCGTCAACTGCATGTTGCACGGCACGTCGATAGCGAGAACATAAGACTTGCCGTTTTCAATTCTAATGTCACACCTCAATCTATGCTTTTTACCAAGCCACTTGAGCCATCCTGCCGATTCGTATGATACCTTTTGAACTTCCTTGAAAGGACCAAGACCACTTCGAGACGACCAAGCGACCGAGGGAACCGCATTAGTCGCGGCAAGCGCGCACGAGCATGACAGAAGACAGATTCCTGCAAACCATTTCACTTGTCCGTCCACCCTACTTCTTTTGATTGCGTAAAACACTGATGGACGACTGGACGATATTCACAAGAACTGCGCCTTTGCATATTATCTCAAATCTTTCACCTCGTTTGGCATAGCGCGGTTCCGCATAGCATATCTCAACTGAAAGATCTCCGACCCGCCCCTTGAAGTAGACCTTTTTGTCGAGGCCAAGCAACGCCCTTGTGTCCCCAAATACAGAAACGCCCTCTTCTGTCCGTCCAGCAAAAAGTCTGGACTCGTCCATCGTGAGTGCCTTCGGTATGCTTTCGCCATACTCCGACTCCAGACGACTCTGTACGCGCCTTGCCAGCTCCTTCAATTCAACCTCTGAAACATCGCCGTGATACGGGCGGCGAATTGAAAAGCTCACATAAGGGATGGAACGGGACAACTCTGATTTATATAGCCTGGACTCTATCATGCCCTCAAAAGGTTTTGCCATTGCCGTCCATTCTTCCATGGCCTTCGCCGGTACATTCGGTTGCCGCACGACACCCGGTAGACCGTTGGCCGCGGATGGATTGTTGAAATCCACACCAAACAGCCGCATGACCGTCCCACGGAGTTTACCCGCTTCTTCATGAGCCTTTTTCTGCTGATCCTTCGTCATTAGCATGTCACGACAAGACGAGTGCACCCCATTCGTAATGACTGGAATTCTATCGCCTGACTTATAGGATGCAGGTTCGGAAGACAATGAACAGGACACGCAAACACTGCAATCGCCCTTGTCATTCACCATACCATTGACATCATAAGATATCAATCCAAATTTCCCTACCCGTGCCCCGTGGAAACCAAGAAAACTTACGGCCAGTCCATGACATTTCTGGTTCGCTTCCCTATATTTCTTCAAGTGTCGATCCACTTCCTGTTTCGCTGCATCTTCAGTCTCATCTTGGGCACAGCACATGATGATCCCCAGGCGTTTTTGAATATCCGCGACAATCCTACCGACCTTTTCACGGCATTCTTCATAGGACATCTTATCGGCGGGAACGCGACCCGGGCCATATGATGAAAAAGAGCATCTCTCAAGGTGCTTTTCCCGACCTTTGAACATGAGCGAAAGTCCATTGAAGCCGAAATATGGCTTTGAAAGATGCGCTGTCGCATAATATTGGAAATTAGTGGTTGTCGTTCTTGCCATCGGATCGTAGTTTGCATAGGCGGAAGTGCGGATCCAATTTCCGAATGCCGCTGAATATTCTGTTGAACCGATCTCTAGCGCGAATGGAGAATCAAGCACGATCCCACCGCTTTCAACCCTGTACTTTTGTGCACCTTCGCAAAAAACGACAGATGCGACCAACGCCACCGCGACAGCAATCATCTCTTTTGAAAACATCTTTACCACTCCTTTCCAGTCATTTCAGTAAATTCGCCTGTTCTCGACATCGACTAATTCAAACACCTTAACTTTCATCCCTTGTATCATAATGGCGTCAAAAGCGCCCTCGACCATCTCTGCGCTCACGATTTCGTCTGGCTCCGCAACGGTAGGTCATCCACACAAGAAAGCAGCAGAAAAGAATTATCATCACAGCCATCACGACACCAAAGGCGAGTTCCAACGGGACGTCTTTGGAACACATGCGCAATGCAATTGCCGCCGCAACCGCTGCAAGGGCCGCAAGAATCGATCCAAGCACCCAATATTTTACCGCCAGACGCCAAATTCCGCCCCTCGGGAACTGGCCTTCACGAGACGAATCGAAAATCCAGTCCATGTCATCCGTATTCATCAGTATTCCCCCATGAGCTTCAACAGAAGGCACGCATTGAATGCATAACCGCCAACAAATACACCCCATGCAACAAAATAGCACCGACGAAGATTCAGCACGGCTCCAACCATCAGCGACACGATTATGACGATCATTGCCGCTGCCGCCAGCTGCCCGTCAGGACACAATTCCCAGAATCCGCGCTCCCAGCCAAAACGTCCGTGGACCATCGGGCGTCCGGCGATCACCTTCCATACCGTTTCATTATAATAGGCGAGCCCCGCCGTCCACCGCAGCAACCGGAATGCCATCAGCCCAAGCAATGTCAAGCCGATGATCCCATATATCATCCGCTCGACTTCATGGTCTACATTCCGGTCATCTAACATCTCGCAATATCCCTCCTCTCATGCTTCAAATTATAGCACATAAGTACCGTTTCTTTTCGCACGGCAATATATTAATTTCATCTGAATTAATCCGTTCTGAACACAAGAACTCCGGAAGCGCACCGCATACCTTTTCGGGAAAATGAATATGTGATCTCACCTTCGTGGCCGACAGTAAGGTCAAGCGTGACTGGGTCATCTGGAAGAACCGGATTCATGAACTTGACCTTCTTGATGCATGTGAGACATATTCCACACCCAAGAATCTTTTTCGCACTGGCGACAGCCTTGTCTATCAGCATTACGCCGGGCGTTATCGGACGATCGGGGAAATGGCCTTTGAAGAAAGGCGTCGCAGACGGAAACGAAACTTCTGTCACCATAGGCGATATTGGTCTTTCTTGAGTGAATGGAATAGACATACGCGGCGCATTATAGCAAACTTTCATATCCCCATCCACTTCCGGTCAAAAAGACGAAGTGACAGAAGTGACGGCGTGACAGTCGTTCTGGAATTCACCAAGAAGCATCTTCAGCATCATGACAAGGGAAAAACACCTATGGCCGTATAGAAAATCTATACGGCCATAAGAATTCCCTTCGCCTAACGATGAAACCTACGTCGATGAATCTGGCTGTCCTATTGAATCCCGCCAGAAAACCGCCGTTATATCCATTCAATGAACTAACGGAACTGTACAGCGAATGAGATGCTCTATGCATCCTTCCTGCACACGCGCCTGTAGTTCTCTCCTATCGTGTCCCAGAGCTTGAGCGCATCCGGGGCACCCACGACCGTGCCGTAACCGCCGCGGTACGTCCATGCTGCGAGGCGGTCAACACCCTCTTCGACGGCGATGTCAACCCAGTGATCTACCTGTTTCCAGTCCTTGGGTTGCTTGTAGTAGCCCATAAGCCAGCGCTCGGACTTCTTGCCGTACTTCTTGGCGATGGCGACAGTGCGCTTTACGATGTCGCGGTAGAAATCCTCAGGAAGCGCCCAGTTGACGATGGTCGTGGAGAACACGTCAAAGTACGGGCATTCACCGACCATATCCCAATTGTCGTAGCCGCGGTATTCCGAAACATAGTAGCCGTTCTGGGTGGCATGCACGCAGCAGGTAATCTCAAGATTGGGATCGATTTCCTTCAACGCCTTGGACGTGTCGGAAAGCACGACGAGCGCTTCACGCCAGCGGAAAAGCTTCACGTCGTTCGTCATATACTTCGGCATCGGATAGCCGTAGTAGTCTTCGAAGCGCTTGCGGCACACGGGGCAGTAGCACGTCCAGTCGTCGGCCACGCCGCCGGTGATGGAGGCGATGCCCTTGGGGAACGCATAGTGAGGCTCGTCCCAGAAGAATCCGTCCGGCTTGCACTCACGGGCGAGTGTCACGCAGAAGTTCTTGAAGTAGTCGCGGTAGGAGTTGGTGTTGAAGCAGGCATAGGGGAGTTTTTCTCCGGTGAGGGCCGAAACCTGACGGTTTTCGACATTGTCCTGCAGGAACTTCGACACCTGCTCGCCGCCAAAGTACTTGCCATTGCCCCACGGATCGATCAGGACTCGCAGACCGAGTTCGTGCGCCTTGTCGACGATGGCGGGTATGTTCGGCCGCCAGAAGTCGAAATCGAATTCGGTTACGGCGAGGATCACCTGCGTGACGCCATGCGCCTTCATTTCCTTGAAGTCGGCCTCCGCGTGTTCGACATAGTTGAGACCATAGTAGCTGATTGATGTTTCTGTGATCATGGTGGTTGGTTGTTGGTGGTTAGTGGTTAGTATTAAGTGGTTGGTGGAGAGTTGTCAATGCCGGCGCACCCTCAACTCCCGCTTTTCTTTCTTTCAAAAAGGTGTTCCAGTTCCTCCAGCGACTTTCCCTTCGTCTCGGGGATGAAGAAAGCGGTTATGAAATAGAGAATGCCGTTCGCCGCGAAGAAGAAGAACATCGAGGACCATCCCCACGCCTCGACCCACGGACGGAACGTAGATGCAAGTGCGCACGCCACAAGCTGATTCATGAACAGTGCGACTCCCATGCCGTTCGCACGAACCCTTAACGGCATCAGCTCCGACAGCACAAGCCACACGCATATCCCTGGTCCAAGAGCATAGAATATCTGCATGGAGAAGAACGCGATGAGCGTCAAAAGCCCGGTGAAGTTGTTCGCCACCACCCCGAAGCGCTCTATCGCAAGAAAAACGCCACCGATGCATGCAAGGCCGATTGTCATGCCGCCCGTACCTATCTTGAGGAGTTTGGTGCGGCCAATGCGGTCTATGACCGCGGCGGCGAATATCGTAACTATCATATTCGTAAGTTTCACAACGAACTGTCCGTAATTCGCGAACATCCCCTCAAACCCAGACTGCTGAAGAATGGAGACGAGATAGCTCGTGAACGAACTCATGCCGGTAGTCTTGTTGAAAGTAAGCACAAGAATGGCAAGCAGAATCGGGATGATGTAGCGCCGCTGGAGAAGGCTGTCTTTCAACCTGCGCGGATCCGCCGCACATTCCGTACCACTAACGCTGCCGCCCCTGCGCCGCTCCAGCCATACGGGACTCTCCTTCAGAAAGATGGAACCGGCGAAAAGTAATGCCACAGGAAGAACGGTCCACCAGAAATTTGAACTCCATGCCGCCATCATGCCTTCAGCAGAAAGACCTTTTGCGTCTGCTGCACCGTATATTACCGCGACAAGGCATCCCACCGCCGCCGCAATGACAAGACCGAATCCCAGGAAAAACTGAAACACCCCGGTTCCCCTGCCGCGTATCTCGGGCGGCAGCGTTTCGGTGAGATACATCGGCATGACCACCGCCATATATCCGGCGCTCATCCCCTGCAACATGCGCCCCGTGAAGAGAATCCAGAATGAATCAATGGAAAGGCACACAATCGGAACGGCGACAAGAAACATCGCCGAACAGGCGACGATCATTTTCTTCCGTCCGAAGAAATCGCACAGCGCCCCTGCTGTAAGCGAAGACAGCAACCCGCCCATCATGACGGCGCCAACAATAAGGCTGACCTGACTGCCGGAGTAGAGACCGAGCGACATGAGATAAGGCTCGGCTGCGGCTATCACTCCGAAGTCAACCCCGTAGAGCAATCCGCCCAAACCCGCCACGGCCAACAGGAATCGGGTGTTCAACTTTCTTGATGTCCAATCATTCATGCCGCAGATTTTATCATCAAAGACAATTTCACAAATATTTTTTACGCCAAAATAACATCACTTTTTAGCCAAACACTGTCCACCCCAGACAAACATGGATAAAAACAATGCTTGATTTAGCCCCCTCCTTCCTGTATGGCGGAGAAATGAATTCCCGAAATCAGCAGAGTTCCATGGATTCATGAACAAGGTAGTCCTTGTAGAGCGCCCGGACTTCAGGGTTGAGATGGCTCATGCGGATGAAGACGCCGCTATCGCCCCCGAAAATGCAGTCAATGGGACATTCCATGTGAACATAAGCCCCATCGCCGCCAGAAGTGCGGCAATCCCAACAAGCGACCATTTTACTATCTGCCTGTTTTTCATTATCATCTCCTTATCTGTGATTCATTCTGATTAAAGTTCATCAAGAACCGGAAGCATTGCCGCAAATATGGGAAACGCAACCTTCATTCCCGTATGTTCGCCCTTAGGCCTTGAAAGACCGAC